>CAIYFF010000096.1 GCA_903925435.1 uncultured Planctomycetota bacterium
GTCAGGGTCGCCCGAACGTGAGCGACCGGTCGCACGGGCTGCTGCGTCAGCGCGGCACGGTGGCACACACGCGGTAGGATCCCAATGCCCATGGCCTCCCAGTCGAAGCCCGCCGTCCTCGCTGCGCTGCTCGTTGCAGCATGGCCGGCGCAACTTCTCGGGATGCAGCAGCAGGAAAGCCGAGTGGCAGCGCAAGCCAGCGAGGCGCCGAAGCTCGATGCCACGCTACGGGATCGAATGGTCGCAGCGCCCGAAGACGCCTTCCTGCCAGTGTGGTTCGCGCTGTCGGACCGCCTTCCGGACACGCACTGGTTCCCGCGCGTGCAAAGCCTCTCGCTAGAGCAACGCCGCGCGACGGTCATGGCCGAACTCAAAGCGCACGCACAGGTGTCGCAGCGAACGCTTCGATCGCTGCTCGCCGAGAGCGAGCGCACAGGGGAAGCGCGATCGGTGCGATCGAACTGGGTCGGCAACTTCGTGCAGTGCCACGCAACGAAGGCAACGATCGAGCGCGCCGCATCGCTGCCGACGGTGGCCTACGCGAGACTCGACAGCGAACCGGAGCGAGAGGCCGTCGAAGACGGATCCACGCATGCGCCCTTCGCCGAGTTGCACACTGCCGCGCCAATGGCAGCGACCACGCTGCCTGCGCCTGGCGATGGTCCCGTGCAAACGCGCGCCTTCGTCGCGTGGGCCTACGGCTTTCGCGGCCAAGGAGTCGTGATCGCCAACGTCGACGGCGGCATCGCGCAGCACAACGACCTCGACGCGCGACGTTGGATCAACCAAAGCGAGATCCCTGCCAACGGAATCGACGACGACCAGAATGGCTTCGTCGACGATGTCTACGGCTACGCGTTCGACACCAACACATCACAACTCGACGACGGCGGCGGCCACGGCACGATGACGGCGGGCTTGCTGGTTGGCGACGGCTCGTGCTCCGGCATCGCGCACGGCCAAGCGCCCGCTGCGCAGTTGATGACCTGCCGCACTCTGTCCGAGACCTCGCAGTGGAACGCGATCCAGTATGCGATCGCGATGGGCGCGGACGTGCAGACCAGCTCGTTCAGCTACAAGGCCAACTTCACGCCGCCGCCCGACTACCGCATGCATCGGGACGTCGCGGCCGCATCGTTGGCAGCTGGATTGATCCGCGTCAACTCGTCTGGCAACGACGGCGCATTCGCGGCAGATCCGACCAGCGCACTGCGAGTTGCCTGCAACATCGCAGCGCCCGCGTGCGTGCCAAGCCCTTACCTCGATCCTGTGCAGTCGAGCGGCGGCCGCGGCGGCGTGATCGCAGTCGGCGCGTTTCGCATGGCGCAGAACGCGATCGATCCCGTGTCCCCGAGCGGCCCCTTTGCATGGTCGCTCGCGGACGTGCGGCAGAACGTGCCCGCCTATCCTGCTGCGCAGTGGGACCTCGCGCGGCACGAGGACTATCCGTGGCAGAACGGCGCACAGCCGGGGCTCGTGAAGCCTGATGTGCTCGGCCCGACCGGCACGACGACGACAAGCGGCAGCCCATGCCGCACGACGGTGTTCTCTGGCACGTCCAACGCAGCGCCGTGCGTGGCTGGCGTGATCGCGCTGTGGAAGTCTGCGAACCCGAGCATCACGCCTGAGGACGCAGCGATGCTGCTGCATCAAACCTCGCTCGATCTCGGCAGCGTTCCTGGCAAGGAGAACCGATTCGGCGCGGGACTCGTCGACGCCGAACGCGGACTGCGCCGTGCTTTGTGCATCCACCGCATCGACGGCGATCCGGCGTATCACACGTCGCATCCGATCGGCAGCGGGCCCGTGCGCCTTCAGCTCGATGGCGTGCCCAACTCACTGGCTGTGTTTGCAGTCGCGGCTCAGCGGATGGCGCAACCGATCGGCTCGCTCCAACTCGGAATCGGGCCGATCGTCGACATCGTCGCGTTCGGCGTCACCGACCAAGACGGCGACATGACGACCACGGCTCCGGTCGGCCAGTGGCTGCAAGGGCTGACCGTCGCCACGCAAGCGGTGCTGTTCGACCAGACGCACACCAATGCCTTGCTCGAGAGCAACGTCGTCGAGATCTCGTTCCACTAAGGTCGCGACTCAGTAGCCACCGGTCTCGCGCAGCACTTCCTCGACCGTCGAGCTGCCCGAGAAGATCGCCTGCAGGCCGCATTCACGCAGCGTCGACATGCCCGACTCCACTGCCGCGCGTGCGAGTTGCGACGTGCTCGCGCCCGACAACATCAGTTCGCGCAACCGCTCGTCGACGACCAGGATCTCGGTGATCGCCATGCGGCCCTTGTAGCCCGTGAAGTTGCAGGTCTCACAACCGCGGCCCTGCGCAAACTTCTTGCTGCCGATCAACGAGCGATCGACTCCGAGGCGACGCAGCACTTCGTCGGACGGTTCGTATTCTTCCTTGCAGCCCCTGCACACGCGACGCACGAGACGTTGCGCGAGGATGCCCTGCAACGTCGCGGTCAACAGGAACGGCTCGATGCCGATGTCGGCAAGACGCGTAATGGCCGACGGCGCATCATTGGTGTGCAACGTCGAGAACACCAAGTGGCCCGTGAGGCTCGCCTCGATCGCGGTCTGCGCCGTTTCGCGGTCGCGGATTTCGCCGACCAGGATGATGTCCGGGTCTTGGCGCAAGATCGTGCGGAGCACCTTGCTGTAGGTGACGTCGATCTCCTCGTTGACCGGGATCTGCACGATGCCTTCGAGGTCGTATTCGACGGGGTCCTCGACCGTGATGATCTTGACGTCCTCGCCGTTGGCCTCGTTCAGCATGCCGTAGAGCGTCGTCGTCTTGCCGGAGCCCGTTGGGCCCGTGACGAGCACGATGCCGTGCGGCAGTTCGAGGAACTTGCGCAGCTGCGTCTTCGCCGTCGGCAGCAAGCCGAGGTTGTCGAGGTCGAGCGCCACCACCGAACGGTCGAGCACGCGCATGACCGTCGATTCGCCGAACATCGTCGGCAGCGTCGACACGCGCAGGTCGACCGAGCGACCGCCGACCATCAACTCGATGCGGCCATCCTGCGGCAAGCGCGTCTCTGCGATGTCGAGGTCGGACATCACCTTGATGCGCGCGATCAGCGCTTCGGCCAAGTGCGGCGGCGGAGCCTCAAGTTCGAACAGCGAGCCATCGACGCGATAGCGGATCTTGAAGTCGCCTTCGAACGGCTCGAGGTGGATGTCGGACGCCTTGTCGCGAATCGCTTGGTAGAGGATGTAGTTGAGCAGCTTGACCACGGGCGCTGCAGCGGCCATCGCGGTCTTGTCCTCGAGGTCGAACTTGCCGCCCTGCTGCTGCAGCTCCTGCACGAGCTGCTTCATTCGCTGCTTGGCCGACGCGGCATCCTCTTGGTAGTGCTTCTCGAGCCCTTGCGCGATCAGCGACTCGTCAGCGATCACGCCCTTCACTTCACAGCCGGTCGTGAACGACAGGTCCGCAAGCATCGACAAGTGGACGGGATCGGCGATCGCAACCGTCAGGACTTTGCCCGAGAGCGAGATCGGCAACGCCGAGAACGCGCGCGCTGTCGCAAGGTCAACCTTGGCGATCGCCTCAGGCTGCGGCGATTGCTTGGCGAGGTCGAGGAACACGAGCCCCGCCTGCTCCGCAATCGCCTTCGCGAGGTCGCCCTTCTGGATGTGCCCCAATTCGAGCAGGATCTCGCCGATGCGGCCGCCCTTGTCGCGCTGCTGCATGAGCGCTTCCTGGACCATGCCCTCGTGGATCGCGCCATGGTCCTTGAGGATCTGCCCGAGCAATCGACGCGCAGCCATTCTCAGACCGCCCCGCCGCCGAGCCGCGTTGCCATTTCCTTCCGATCGAAGGCGTGCTCGATCGCGCACTCCTTCGTGATTCGGCCTTCCTGGTAGAGCTCGCGCAGGTGCACGTCCATCAGCACCATGCCCTGGCGACGGCTCGTCTCCATCACGCTCGGGATCTTGAACGTCTCCGCCTTGCGGATGTGGTTCTCGATCGCAGGGTTCGTCAGCAGGATCTCAAAGCCTGCGACACGACCGCCTCCAGCAGCCGGCATCAGGATCTGCGACACCACGGCCTTCAGCGACAGCGACAGTTGCGAACGGATCTGTTCCTGCTGCTCCTTGGGATACTGGTCGATCACGCGATCGACCGTCCTCGCGGCCCCAGTCGTGTGCAGCGTGCCAAACACGAGGTGGCCCGTCTCGGCTGCGGTGATCGCAGCCGACGTCGTCTCGAGATCGCGCATTTCGCCGA
>CAIYFF010000097.1 GCA_903925435.1 uncultured Planctomycetota bacterium
CACCTGTGCGAGCTGTTCGGCGGCACGAGTGAAGGCGGCATCAAGCAGTCGTTCGAAGGAACGATCGGCCGCTTCCGGCCCGACATCGTGCACGCGCACGACGCTGCGCGCACCGGCGTGCAGTTGCTCGGCCTGCGCACGCCATGGGTCGTGTCGCTGAGCGGCGAGGATGTGCACTCGGTGATGACCGACGACGCAGCGGGGCCGCTGGTCTGTGAGACGTTGCGACGCGCGCGGCGCGTGCTCGCGCCATCGGCTGCGGCCGCCGAACTCGTCGAGCAGCGCATTCCCGAAGCGGTCGGCAAGGTCGACGTCGTGCCGCGCGCGGCAGTCAAGCTCGACACGAATGGCACCGACCTGCGTCGTTCGCTCGGCATTCCGAGCCAGCGGTTCCTCGTGTTCTTGCCCGGCGGGCTGCGGCCCATCAAGGGGCAGCGGCGCGCGCTCGCGCTGGTGCGCACGCTGCGCGCGGCTGGCGCAGACGTCGAGATGATCCTCGCGGGCCCCGACCAGGATCCCGACTACGCGGACTTGGTGCGCAAGGAGGCCGCGGAAGCGGGGGGCGTTCGCGTGCTGCCAGCGCTCGCGCGCGATCGCATGGGCGCCGCGTATCTCGATGCCGATGTCGTGCTCAACACATCGCTGCGCGAGGGGTGCTCGCCGACGCTGCTCGAAGCCGGCGCGCTCGGCAGGCCGATCGTCGCCGCCGCGGCGCCTGGCAACGACGACTTGCTGCGGCATCGCGAGACTGCGTTGCTGTTCCATGACGAGGACGAGCTCGCGCGCCAAGTGCTCGCGCTCTATCGCAATCGCACCGCGGCCGGGGCCCTCGGCGTGCGCGTGCGCGAGGACTTTCAGCGGCGATTCTCGGTCGACGCCGAGGTTCGAGGACTGCTCAGCTCCTACGCCGCTGCTTGATCGAGGCCGATGCGCGGCGCATCGCGCGTGCTCTCGTCATTGCCGGGGCGGGTTCGTTCGCTACCGTTCGTCGCGTGAACGCACTTCGCATCCGTGCTGCGGTCCTACTCGCGATCTCGCAAGTGGCCTGGGCTCAGTCCTACGACGATCTCGCGACCTTCCGCAATCCGCGACTTCCGTATCGGCAGTTGCTGCAGATCGAGTCGGGCGTGATGGGGTCGAAGGCCAAGGAGAAGGACATTGCCACGGGCCTCGACGACGAGATCGCATTCGACGGCAGCGTGCTCTACCACGACGAGGCGGTTGCTGACGGCGGCATCGATCTCTACGGCGGCCGCGACGGGTTCCTTGCGAGCCTCAGGAATGGCGATGCGCGCGGCAACGACACGGTGAGCCGACTGCAGTTGTCGACGCGCATCTGGCCGTTCTTCCGCGAGGGCTTCTACCGCGACAAGTCGTTCGTGCCGACGGGCCAATACGAAGCGACGGACTACGAGGCGTATCTCGGCTTTGGTCGCGAGGCCGCGGAGGACTTGTTCGTCGAGTTCGGTCCCTACTACCGCCGCAACCAGTTCAACGAGAGTGACCTGACTGCGCCGACTTACGTGGTGCCGGGCGACTACGCGTCCTACGGAATGCGCATCTTCCTCGAGCACAACACGGTGCAGCTCGATCGTCGCAGCCATGCGCCGCGCGATGGCTTCATCCTCACCGCCGTGCTCGAGCGCGAGTGGAACAACAGCAACGACGAGTTTGGCACCACGGTGTGGTCGAGCCAGTTGCCGTCCGCGGTGTTCCGCGGCCGTGGTCGCATGGAGTGGTACATCGCGTCCGGTGGCGAATCTGCGTTCGAGATCTTCGTGACCGCTGCGATGGCGGACGAGTCGGACCGCATCGTCAACTACGACGCGACGCGGCCGCAGGGCGACATCTACGGCGACGTGCAGCTGCGCTATCGCATCGCGCTCGGCGATTGGATGTCGATCTCACCGTTCGTCCAGGGCCAATACGTGCAGGCGGTTGGCGAAGACGGATCCGGCGGCGGCGATGAGTTCTTCTATGGCGGCGGCGCCGAAGCCTTCCTGCACTTCAGCGAGATCATCTCGCTCAACGCGTGGTACTCGTATCTCGACAACGAGAGCCGTCCGTCGGTCAGCATCCAGGACGACATCCACGGCGAGCACATGTTCTACGCCGGGATGATCCTGCGCTTTGGCGGCTCGCGCCGCTGAGCCCACGACGCGCGCGCTAGCGGCATCGCGCACCGCGCACCCGCGCGCTAGCGGCATCGCGCACTGCGCGCTAGCGGCGCAGCACGGCGAACTTCGAGTAGGTGCTGGTGCGCTCGCTCTGGCCGTCGTCCACGACTGTGGTGCAGCGGAACGGGGTGCGAATCCCATCGATGGTGCGATAGTCCGCCCACGTCTCCACGGTGCGGGTCGCGGCGCCCTCTGGCGTGGTTGCCCAGCGCTCCACGGTGCGAACGAGGCCCGACTCGCGGTCGAGTTCGATGCGCAAGTGCTCGAACTGGTCGCCGATCGCTTCCAGCGCTTCGTAGACGCGGTCGCCGACGTTGCGGCTCGCCAGCAAACGGAACTGCAGGTCGCCGCGCTGCCACGCGAGCACGATTGCGAGCGGATGGCTCGCTGCCTCTGCGCGGCGCCACGCGGCTTCCTGCGGCGAGAGTTGCACAGCCTTGCCGTTGGTTGTCTCCGTCCAATTCGAGCCAGCAAGCGTCGTCTCCAACGTGGCGCCGAGCGCCTTGCGCACGCGCAGCACGTCGCCGCTTCGCTTCCACGTCGTCGTCTCTTCGATCTCCGGCGCATCGACGGTGGCCACGCGGCGCGATGTCGTGAAGCCATCCAGTTCCGTGAGCACTCTCTCGCCGCCGAGGGCATCGATGGCGCGCGCGCGCCAAGGCAGCGCTGCTGCGCGCATCGCGCTATCGGCTTCTCCTGCGATCGGGATCGATGCCGCTTGGAGCGAAGTGGGGCACGGGCGAACCCCGCTTGCGCCAGCAGGCACAGGGCCGCCGCGCACGACCATCGCGATGGGCAACTCCAAGAACGTGCTCAGAGCCTTGAGGTCCGAAGCGGTCGGCATCTCGAGCGCAGCCAACTGGCGGAGCTGCGCCGTGGCGTCGGTCTCGAGCAGGATCCGGTCGAGGTCGTTGCGCAGTCGCGATGCCGCTGAGGATTCGGATTCGCGATGGCTGTGCCACGCGG
>CAIYFF010000098.1 GCA_903925435.1 uncultured Planctomycetota bacterium
CATCTTCGTGCAGGTGCTGACCGTGCCGATGAACTGGGCGCTCCAGACCTACGTCCTCAGTGAGGGCGCGCTGGCCTGGGCTGGGTTCCCCGAGAGCGATCTCGGCTACCTGCAGTTCCTCACGTTCATTGCTTCGATCGCCGCCGTGACGCAGGTGGTCGAGATGGCGGTCGACAAGTTCAGTCCCAAGCTCTACGCGGCGCTCGGCATCTTCCTGCCGCTCATCGCAGTGAACTGCGCGATCCTCGGCGGGTCGCTGTTCATGGTGGAGCGCAAGTACGACTTCGCGCAGTCGGTGGTCTACGGCATCGGATCGGGTGGCGGCTGGGCGCTCGCGATCGTCAGCATGGCCGCGATCCGCTGGCGCATGCGCACGGCGCACATCCCTGCGCCTTTGAAGGGCCTCGGCATCACCTTCATCACCACGGGCCTCGTGGCGATGGCGTTCATGACCTTCAGCGGCATCTGAGCCATGTTCACCACCATCCTTACCGGCGTCGCTGCGCTCACCGGAGTCATTGTGCTCCTGGTGGTCGTGCTGATGTTCTGCGAGAAGAAGCTGGTCCGTAAGGGCAAGGTCCGGCTGCTCATCAACGACGACGCGAGCCGTTCGCCCGAAGTCGATGTCGGCACCAACCTGCTGATGGCGCTGTCGCAGCAGAAGCTGTTCTTGCCGTCCGCATGCGGCGGCAAGGGCTCCTGCGCGATGTGCAAGTGCCAGGTCTTCGAAGGCGGCGGCGACATCCTTCCGAGCGAGCGCACGCACATCAACCGGGGCGCCGCCAAGGAACACTGGCGCCTCGCGTGCCAGGTCAAGGTCCGCGGCCCGATGAAGATCAAGGTGCCGGACGAGGTGTTCGGCATCCGCAAGTGGGAGTGCACGGTCACCAGCAACGACAACGTCGCCACGTTCATCAAGGAACTGAAGGTCGCGTTGCCCGCGGGCGAAGTGATCGACTTCCAGTCCGGCGGCTACATCCAGATCGACGTCCCGGACTACCAGAACCTCAAGTTCAAGGACTTCGACGTCGCCGAGAAGTACCGCGGCGATTGGGACAAGTTCAAGTTGTGGGACCTCGTGGCCAACAACCCCGAGCCCATCTTCCGCGCCTACTCGATGGCGAATCATCCGGCGGAAGGAAACATGGTGATGCTCAACATCCGCATCGCCACGCCGCCGCCAAAGCGCATGGACCTGCCGCCAGGCGTGTGCTCGTCCTACGTCTTCTCGCTCAAGAAGGGCGACAAGATCACGATCTCGGGCCCATACGGCGAGTTCCACATCAAGGACACCAAGCGGGAGATGATCTACATCGGCGGCGGCGCGGGCATGGCCCCGTTGCGCAGCCACATCTTCCACTTGTTCCACACCGAGAAGACGACCCGCAAGGTCAGCTACTGGTATGGCGCGCGCAGCAAGCGCGAGATGTTCTACACCGAGGAATTCGAGGCGATTGAAAAGAAGTTCCCCAACTTCAAATACAACGTCGCCTTGAGCGAGCCGCAGCCGGAAGACAACTGGACCGGCTTCAAGGGCTTCATCCACCAGATCGTGTTCGACAACTACCTGAAGAACCACGAGAACGTCGACGAGATCGAGTTCTACCTGTGTGGACCGCCAATGATGAACAGCGCGGTGTTCAAGATGCTCGATGACCTTGGCGTCGAGAAGAACATG
Organism: uncultured Planctomycetota bacterium; assembly: GCA_903925435.1. GTDB lineage: Bacteria > Planctomycetota > UBA1135 > UBA1135 > UBA2386 > SXPK01. Next base: position 1,679 of record CAIYFF010000098.1, read on the forward strand.
ATCGCGTTCGACGACTTCGGCGGCTGATCGCCGAAGCAGATCGCGATCGAATGAAACGGACCGGCATCGCGCCGGTCCGTTTTGCTTTGTGGACCGGTAGTCTGCGGCGCATGCGCTGCATCGGCCTGTTTCCGATCTCCCTGCTCGGCGCGCTCGCACTCGCGCTCACGGCGTGCGGCGGCGAGAGCAAGGCTCCGCCGCAACTGCACGAGTTGCACGGCCCGACGATGGGCTCCGAGTATCGGCTCAAGTGGCACGGCGGAGCCGGTCCTGCCGAGGTCGGCAAGCTGCTGCAGCAGCAACTCGCAGCTACCGATGCGACGTTCAGCAACTGGCGCAAGGACAGCGAGATCGCTGCCTTCAACGCGCATGCGAGCACGGAGCCGTTCCGCGCGAGCATGATCTTCTGCGACGCGGTGCAGATGGCGCTCTATGTCGCGGACAGGACGGACGGCGCGTTCGACCCGACGGTGAAGCCGCTCGTCGATCTCTACCGCGAGCAGAAGCGCACTGGCCTGGCACCGACTGCGGAGGCGATTGCGGCTGCGCGCGCCCGCGTCGGTTGGCGCGACGTGCGCCGCGTAGCACCGGACAAGGTCGCGAAGTCTCGGCCTGACGTGGAGCTCGACCTCGACGGCCTCGTCGCGGGGCTCGTCGCCGACACGCTCGTGCACGAGCTGGCTGGCCTCGGCGTCACCAACTTCATGCTCGACATCACCGGCGAGGTCACGTGCCGCGGCGTGCGGCCTGACGGTCACCCGTGGCGCATCGGCATCGTCGACCCGCAGAACGCGACGGTAGGCGCGGAGCAGTCATTGGAGATCGTGCCGCTCGCGGACCGTGCGCTTTGCACGAGCGGCGACTACCGCAACTTCGTCGTGGTGGACGGCAAGGTCACGACCCACATCTTCGACCCGCGAACTGCGCAGAACACGGCGCACGGCGTCGTCAGCGTGTCGGTCTACGGCCGTTCGTGCGCAATCGCGGATGCGGTCGGCACGGCGCTGATGGTGACCGGCCCCGCGTCGGCGCCGTCGCTGCTGAGCAAACTGCGGGCTGCCATGTCGCTCCGCAACGCGCTCGTCTCCGACCCGGACCTCGCCGCGTGGTTCGTCGTCGCGAAGTCAGACGGCACGTTCGAATCCGTGCCCGTCGACTGGCCCGCTGCGTTCCGCGTCGACGGCACGCCATTGCCACAGCAGGCGCTCGACGACGCCGCGCGGCAGAAGCACGAAGCCGAACTCGCGGATGCGTTGCGCGCCTTCGAGCAGTCCCCAGACTCGGTCGAGGCCGCGGTGTGGGTGGGGCGGAGGCTTGGGTATCTCGGCCGATTCCGCGACGCGGTGCGGCACTACACCGACGCGCTGCAGCGGCATCCCGACGATCCGCAGTTGTTGCGCCATCGCGGCCATCGCTATCTGACCTTGCGCGACTTCGAGTCCGCGCGCGCCGACCTCGCGCGCGCCGCCGAAGTCGTGAAGGGCAAGCCCGACGAAGTCGAGCCCGACGGCAAACCCACGCCTGGCCGCGCGCCACACGGCACGCTGCACTACGCGATCCACTACCACCTCGGCCTCGCGCAGTTCTGCCTGCTGGACTTCGCTGCCGCCGAGCGCGCATTCCGCGATTGCCTGCAGGTCTCACGCAACGATGAGTCGCGCGTCGCCGCGACGCATTGGCTGTGTTCGTCGTTGTTCGCCCAGCAGCGCTTCGACGACTGCGCGCCGTTGCTCGCGGCCTTGCCGAAGGACGCGGACGTGGTGGAGAACCGGCACTACTTCGATCTGTGCCGGCTCTATCGCGGCGACGTCACGTTCGCGGAGCTCTCCGCGCAATCGACTCCGTGGGGCTCGTCGCTCGCGTTCGGCGCCGCGCACTACGCATGGCGCAAGAAGGGCATCGACGCGCCGTATGCGCCGAAGACCGAGGCCGAAGCTCTCTCGCAGTTGCGCGCGATTGGGCAGCGCAGCGATTGGCACTCGTTCGGCGTGATCGCCGCCGAGGCAATCACCGCGGGCCGTTGACCGCGAACACGCGGGATCGTTCGCCCGCGACGCGTCCGGCTTCAGGAGGCGCACCCACGCGCCTCGTCGTCCTCATTGAAAGCACGCGGGCGGACGGCGGAGCCTGTCCAGATGGCGTTCGAGCGAACCGAAGAGGCGCTTGCGCGCGCGCATGATGCGGATGGCGACCGTGCCGGTCGGCAGGCCGAGGCGATTGGCAGCTTCCTGGTAGGGGCGCCCCTGACGCACGCACAGGTCGAACACGGCCTTGTAGTGCTCTGGCAGCTCGTCGACGGCTTGGGTGAACGCGCCCATGAACTCCGCTTCCTCGAGCGAGCGGTCCTCGGGGCCCGACGCAACCAGATTGAGCAGGTCGCCGTCTTGCGCATCGTCCGGGCCGAGGTTGCTGACCGGACGCGGCAAGCGACGCTGCGTGCGCAGCGCGGATAGCGCCTGGTTGCGCGCGATCTCGAAGAGCCACGCGCGGAAGTTCGTGCCGGGCTGGTAGAGCGAGTGCTTCAGCAGGACCTTCTTCAGCACCTCCTGGACCACGTCCTGCGCGAGGTGCGGTTCGCGCACCATGCCCTGGACGAAGTTCAGCAGACGACGGCCGTAGCGGTCTTGGATGCCAGTCATCGCAGCCTGGGCGAGGCCCCGCTGCAGCATCTCGACGAGCTCCTCGTCAGAGACGCTGTCGATGCCGGGCATGCCGGTGGGGAGGTCCAAGAGCAGCCTGGGATCGAGGCAAGTCATGAGTGGGAGTTAGAAAGGACCGTGCCAACCGTGCGTGCGAGCCAAGGTGCGTAGGCTTGGTGCCGGAAACACAACAACTTGCGCACGGAGAGCTGCCGGAGCGCATCGTCGCTGCCGCAAACGAGCGGCACCTGCTGCCTCCAGATGGCGGCGGAATTTCGCGGAACAGCGCGGTTTCCGCAGCGGGCGAGCGGGCCCAGTCGGGGCGGGAAGGAATGCGTATGCGGTCGCGCGCAGAGGCCTCGTGCGCGTCCGACGAACAGCGTCCCGCGTGCAGCGCGCGGCTAGCCGCGCTCCGCGCAGATCAGACCGGGAACAGGTCGCGGCCGCCGGCGATCGCGGCGTCGAGCAGCGCGAGGTTGGCGCTCACGCGCGGGTCCTCGTCGCCGTACTTGAGGAAGCCCCAACGGAGGCGCTGCACCGCGAGCAGCGCGATCGCAGTGCGGATGCCCCATTCGCACCGGATGCGGTCGCCGCCGACGCGCTTGCCGAGCCAGCGTGCGAGCAGGTTCTTCTTCCACTCCTGCGACCTCGTGCTGTGGATCCAGAACCACGCGAAGTCGTGGTCGCTGTTGCCCATGCCGACGCGTTCGAAGTCGAGCAGATGCGGCCGATCGTCCACGTCGACGAGCAGGTTCTCTTCGAGGAAGTCGCCGTGCACGAACACCGGTTTGCGGCTGTCGAGCCAGCGCACGGACTCCTCGAAGAACTTCAACATGTGCCGCCAGCGCGTCTCGCCGACGACGTTGAACACCGCGTCGTACATCAGCCGGATTCGCTCCAGGTAGCCGATGGCGTCCCAGTGGCTGAGCGGGAAGTCGCGGCGGCCGAGCAGGCGTTCGACCGGGATGCTCTGGATCTTGTCGAGCACATCAAACACGTGGTCCTGCAGCAGCACTTCTTCCGACGGGCCAGGAGCCACCTGCAGCCATTCGAGCAGCAGCCACTTGGGCGGATCGCCGGGGCCGACGAGGACGGTCTTTGGCGCGGGCAGATCGCGACGCTCGGGGTCGATGCTGTCGAGCAGGCGGTAGAAGCCCGCTTCGCGGCGGCCGAAATCCTCAGGCCGCGAGCCTGCGGGAAAGATGTGGTCTGGGCGCGGCGGCAGCAGCCACTTCAGCAAGAACATGCGCCCCTGCTGACCCTCCGCGGCGATCGGCAGCGAGCTGCCGTGGCTCGACCTCAAGTGCAGTCGCCGCGCGGAGGGCTCGAGGCCGAGCTCCGCCAGCGTCTGGTGGGCTTCGTGCAATGTCGCGGCGGCGGTTTCCTCGGTCACAGCAGTTCCCACGTTCGATCGACGACGGTCGTCGGTTTCTGGTCGGCGAAGATGTGGTCCACGCGCACGCGCAGCGCAACAGCGCCACTCGTCGCGGGCAATGCCCACCGCCGCTCTTCGTCGGCCAGGAGGCGGTTCTGCCATGAGAACGTCACACTTTCCTCGCGCAACACCGCGCCGCTCTTCGACAGCAATTGGATGCGCATCGGGAAGGAACGGATACGCGCGAGGCCGGGCACGCCGTGGCCTGCGCCGCTGCGCAGCACGAGTTCGGGCCCTTTGCCTGCGCGCACGAGTTCGAACGAGAACGCCGACGCACAGAACTCCGCGTCACTGGGGCCGAGCAGCGCGTGGCTCCTGCCCGCGCGCGCTTCGCCGACCGGCGCGCCGGTCTTTGGGTCCTCTGCGTTCACGCGGCGAACGGACTCCATGTGGCACGACACGCACGTCGCGTCTGCGTCGTCCTCTTGGTGCGCGGCGCGGAACTCGCGGCCCAGCGGCAGCACGTCGGCGATGCGCATGTCGTGGCAACTGACACAGAGCGCCACGGAGCCACTTCCGCGGAAGGTCGGGTCCTTCACTGTCGCGTGCGCGTCGGTCGTAGCACCATCGGGCCCGTGCACCGTGTCGCCCCGCACATGGCATGCGCGGCAGTCGACTCCGTGCTCGCGTTGGTCCTCGCGCGCACGCGGCATCTGGCCCAATCGGTCGAGCGCGGACTGTGGCGCATGGCACGGAACGCAACGCTCGGGCTCGGCTCGCTGCAACAATGCCTTCTGGAAGTGCGGATCCGAAAACGCGCGCGCATGCGCACTCTGCCGCCACTCCTCATGCACCGCCTTGTGGCACTGCGCGCAGGCCATGCGGTCATCGACGCGCCCATGGCACGGCGGGTCTGACGCGGCGAGCGCCGAGGCCGCGACGAGTCCGATGGCTGTGGCCGAGAAACGCACGATGCAGAACATAGGCGCGCGGGACATCGCAGCGGAAGCCTCGCGTCAAGGCGCCTCTGCGGCAGTGCCGAAGAAGCCCTGCATTCCTCCGTGGCCACCGACGACGACAAGACCCTGAGCGACGAGTTGAAGGCGCAGGTGTGCGCCGCGATCGACGCGCTCGTGCACGAGGACAAGGAACGCTCGGACCTCGCGTTCATCGCGATGCAGAAGCGCGTGCAGGACCTGGTGGACCGCAAGCGTCGGATGGAGGGCAGCAAGACCGACACGCGCGACCTCGTGATGGAGCTCGTGTTCTCGCGCGTGCGGCAGGCAATGCAGTCCTTCGGCGCCACCGACGCCGCGCGCAACCCGCAGCGCGCTGCCGAGCAAGTGATGGGCTCGCTGTGGTCGCTCGCGTCGTTGACCGAGGTCGCTCGCACATTCGACCAAGTGCTGCTGCGTTCGAGCCACGGCGAGCACGACTTCAACTTCGCGAGCCGCACCGACTTCCTCTCGCTCGAAGAAGTGCTGCAGATGCTCGCTGCGGGCAAGCACAAGGGTTGCCTCAGCCTGGAGAAGGCGGACAACCGCCTCGACGTCTACATGCGCGACGGGCGCATCGTGTGGCTCGATCCGCACCATGTCAGTCGCCGCGTGATCCCGGCCAGCGACTCGCTGCGCCAGCGTGAGTTGACCACTGCATCGATCGAGGCGGCAGAAGCGGAACGCACGCGCACGGGGCGCCCGGTCGTGCTTGCGCTGGCCGACGCGGGCTGCTTCCGCGGCGACGAGACGCGCGAGATGGCGCGTCGCTTCGGCACCGAGTCGCTGTTCGAGTTCCTGATGGAGGACGGGCCGGTCGCGTTCTACTACCGCCGTCACGAGTCGCTGCCGCAGTTCGCGGACGAGAACGATCTGCGACTCGGCGTCACATCGGTCTTGCTCGAAGGCAGCAAGCGCGTCGATGACTGGCGCGCGATGCGACGCATGTTCCCGGATGCGAGCGCAGTGCTGCAGCCCGCGGACGACATGTTTGCGCGCATGGGCGACGTCGCGCTCGGCGTGCTCGAACTCAAGCTCGTGTCGCAGGCCAATGGCTCGGCTTCGCCGAAGAGCCTCGTCGCGACGCTCGGACTGCCGTTGTTCGACGTCTACTGCATGCTCGTGCGCCTTGCGCGCGAGGGCATCCTGGTCGCGGAGCACGTCGAAGCTTCCGAGGGCATGCCAAGGCTCTCGGTCGAGGAGTCGATGCAAGAGGCCTTCGCGGCGCTCGACGCCAACGACGACAAGCGGGCGGTCACATCCGCGCTCGACAGCGTGCTCGGCGATGACCCGCCGCGCATTGCGCCGGCGAAGCGCGTTGCGCGCGGCACTGCGGCCTCGGCGCTCGATGCCGTGTTCGACGGCATGGACGGCGAGACCAAGCCAGCTTCGCGCACCGCGACCAAAGCGCCGGAGAAGGCTGCGAGCCCGGAGCAGAAGGACTTCCTGTCGATGCTGAAGCGCTCGCGGCCCGACGTCGACTGATCTGCGTCAGGCGTCGCTGCGGCGCACGAAGCTCGCGACCCACAGGTCCTTGCAGTAGGGCAGCTCCGCGCGGTGCGCGTGCAACGAAAAGCCGTTGGCCTTGCACCAGCGCACGAGTCGGCTCAGCGTGATCGCGTGGCGCATCGGCGCACGGCCCGAAGCAAGGTCGCGCAACCTGCGGCTTGCGTGGTGCACGCTGCACGG
>CAIYFF010000099.1 GCA_903925435.1 uncultured Planctomycetota bacterium
CAACGACCGCATCCTGTGGGTTCCGGGCGCCGACATTTCTGACCATGGACGGCTCATGCTCAACAGCCGCCGCTGCGTCGAAGTCCGCGTGACAACCGGCTGATTCGGCTGCTGGTCCAGCGATCGCGTTCGCGAATGGCCGAACTGCCGCGCAGTGCGCGCTTCCGCGTGGCAGAGAGCCGCGCCATACTGGGCGGCCCCTCCGGCCCCTACCGCCGCTACTTCGCAGCACTGTGCGCCTCAACGTCGAATCCGGCCCCATGGCGGGCGCCTCGGTCGAACTCGACCGCAACCAACCCACCACGATCGGCAGCGGCGCGGACTGCGCGCTGCGGCTCGCCGAGCCCGGCATCGCAGCCCAGCACGCGGTCGTCAAAGCGCTGCGCGACGAGGGCTTCGGCATCAAAGCGCTGGCGCCCGGCCTCCGCGTCAACGGCAGCGAAGTCGAGGCCGCACCGCTGAAGGAAGGCGACACGATCGAACTCGGCGCGTCGCGCGTCGTCTACTCGCAGGAAGAGCTGGTCATCGCCAAGGGCCCGTCGGTGCGCGGCTTCCAGATCCTGCGCGAACTGGGCCGCGGCGGCATGGGCAAGGTCTACCTCGCCGAGCAGACGAGCCTGAAGCGGCAGGTGGCGCTCAAGGTCCTCGACAAGAAGCGAACGTCGGACCCCGCGTTCGTCGCGAAGTTCGTCGCCGAAGCGCGCGCCGCCGCGAAGCTCTCGCACCCCAACGTCGTGCATGTGTTCGACGTCGACCAGGACGGCGGCACCTACTCCTACGCGATGGAGTTGATGCACCACGGCTCCTTGGAAGCGTGGCTCAAGAAGAACGGCAAGATGCCGATCGAGCGCGCGCTGCAAGTGGTCGCCGACGCAGCTGCAGGCCTCGCATACGCCGAGTCGCTGCGCATCGTGCATCGCGACATCAAGCCCGACAACCTGATGCTGGATCAGCACGGGACGGTCAAGATCGCAGACCTCGGGCTCGCGTTCACCGACGAGAGCGGCGAGGAGCAGGCAGCGGGCACGCCGCACTTCATGGCGCCCGAGCAAGTGCTGCGGAAGCAGCTCGACCATCGCACCGACCTCTACGCGCTCGGCTGCACGTTCTATCGCCTCGTCACCGGCAAGACGCCGTTCAAGGGACAGACGGTCAAGGACATCCTGCGCGCGCAGGTGAAGGACGAAGCGGAGCCCGCGCACAAGGCCGACTCCGCCGTGACGCCCGAAGTGTCGGCGATCATCCAGAAGCTGATGCAGAAGGAGCCCGGCGACCGCTACCAGAGCGCCAACGAGCTCCTGGAAGCAGTGCATGCGCTGCTGCAACCGCCGGCCAAGAAGGGACTGTGGATCGGCCTCGCAGTGGCGGGAGCGGTGCTCGCTTCCGGCGCGATCTGGTGGGCTGTCAACAAGCCCAAGGACGTGATCGAGAAGACCGAATACATCGACAACCCAGAGGCCGCGCGGCTTGCGGGCGTCAACAAGGAGCTCGAAGCCAAGAACCGCGAACTCGAAGGCACGGTGGCGCTGCTACGCGCACGGCTCGACGGCGGCAGCGGGGAGACGCTCGCGAAGGCTCTCGACGAGATCGCAGCGACGCACTCTGGCTCGAAGGCCGCCGCACAAGCGACGGAACTCGCGATGTCGGTGCGCGCCGATGCAGATGCGAAGCGGAAGAAGCAAGAAGCGTCGGTGCAGACGGCGCAAGCCGCACTCGCGGCTCTGCGCGCCGAAGCCACGACCGCGCAAGCGAGCGCGGACATGCCGCGCGCGTTCTCGCTTCTGCTCGCAGCGAAAGCCCCCGAAGGCGCCGATGCGGAGGCGTTCGACAATGGCGTTCGCGAACTCCGCGCGCAGGTTGTCGCAGCCGCGGCAGCACACTTGCTCGAGATGAAGGCGCGGATCGAAAGCGCGCAGAAGCAAGGCGACGCAACCGCGGTGCGGCAGGCAGCGCGCGCGCTCGGCGCGATCGTGGGCGATCAGGGCTGGCCGTCCGAATTGGTCGCGGACAAACCGACGTTGCTCGCCGCGAGCACGGCTGCGCTCGCATTGGCGGACACCATGGAATCGAGCGCGACCGAGGCTCGATGGAAGGCCTACGCCAAAGCGCTGCATCAGCAGGGCGGCGTCGCAGACTCGCTCGCGCGCGTCGACTTCGCAGCGGCGAAGAAGGCGATGGAGAGCCACGCGCAAGAAGCCAAGGGTTTGCCGATGGGAGATCGCGCCGAGCAGCTTTTGCAGTCGCTCGACCGCACGGCGAAGTTCTACGAAGTGATCCAACAGACGATCCCGACCGGGCAAGCGCACCTGCAACTGCCAGGAGCCGACACTCCGCTGACGTGGACCGCGTGGCGCATGGCCGAAGGGCAGCTCGTGTTCGCGGACCCGACCAAGAAGCCGGTCAAGGAAACCGTGATTGCCGCGCAGGACGTCACGATCGAGCAATGGGAGACGCTGCTCGCGCAGATCCCCGAGGCGACCGACCTCACCGGCAGCCGCAGCTGCGCGCTCGCGTTCTTGGCAGTCGCAATCCACCAGCGCGCCACGCGCAGCTATCTCCAGGGCGTCAAGACTGCCGACGATGCGTCTGGCACCGGAGCCACGGGTTACCCGCTCGGCGTCACTGCGTTTGACGTCTTGTTGCAGCAATTGCCCGTCGACGCGCCGTGGGCCCAGGGCATCCGCGCGGAAGTCGCAGCAAGCCGCATGCTCGCAGCGGGCATGCGCGCGCTGTCCGAGCGCCGAAACCTCGCGGCCGCGAACCACATCGACCGGCTCCTGCTCGACCACCCACACAGCATCTGCGTCACGGGAATGAAGTGACGCTTCGGATCGAGCAGAAGGCCGATGGAGTTCGCATCGCGGTGAAGGCGGTGCCCGGCAGCAGCCGCGATCGGATTGCCGGCGCGCACGGAGATGAGCTGAAGGTCTGCGTCGCAGCGCCGCCCGAGAAGGGCAAGGCCAACGTTCGCATCTGCGAGTTGATTGCAGAGGCGCTCGGAGTTCCTGCGCGCGACGTCGACGTCGTGTCGGGCGCAGCGTCCGCGCACAAAGTCGTGCACGCGCGCGGCATCGACGCAGCGAGCGCTGCGCAGCGACTCGCCATCGCCACCGCGCGGCAGTAGCAAAGACGCACACTGGGAGCGCATCCGGCTCTGCGCTACGTTCCTCCTCATGGTTGGAC
>CAIYFF010000100.1 GCA_903925435.1 uncultured Planctomycetota bacterium
CTCAATGCCGCCTGCCGCGCTGCCCGCAAGACGCTCGAACTTGACGTCATACGCAAACACGCCGTCCTTCCACGAGCCGCTGTAGCGAACGATCGCCTTCGGCTCCTTCACTTCAGTGATCGAGCCGTCGATCGCGATGCGCACGTCGCGATGCCCCGAGCCGTGGCCATTGAGGACGACGGCGCCTTCCTCGATGCGCAGCGAGAACTTCGACGACATCGGCGGCCCGAGCCGCTCGAGTTCGCGACCCTCGGTGCGGTCCTCCACGTAGGTCCATTCGCCGTCCAACGCGCGCAGGTCGGGAGCGTCCTGCGCCGACGCGCTCGGGGTGAACGCAACAAGCGCGACGAGGAGAGCTGCGAGGAGAGGAACGACGTTCCGCAAACGGGTGCAAAGACGCATGGATGAGCCACCTATCGAGTCGGGGCTACGGAGAGTCGCAACAGCGATGTCGCCGCATGCCGATCGCGGGTGGAAAAGAGCTAACCGAACGCCGCGAGCCACGCGAACCGACGTGTCGAAGTTCGCTCGGCGAAGCGAGGCGCTCTGACCGAGTGAGCAAGGTCTCCCATGCCTCTCGCGAGGCCCCCACTCACGGATAGGCAGTCATCATCCGCGGGGTCGCGCCCTCGCGGCCCGGCACGGCTGCCCACGGAATCTGCCGCAACTCCGCAACCGCCGCGTCGCGGTCGCCGAGCGCCGCGAGCGCGTAGGCGAGACGAATGCGCGCATCGTCGTCATCGGACTTCTGCGCGACACGGACACGCATCGCATCAGCTTCCTTCTGCGCATCGCCGTCCGCCTTCAGTCGTTCGACGAACCGCTTGCCGAACCACGTGTCGAGCACGTCCATCACCGGAGTCTCGCCGAGCCGACGCTTGTCGTCATGGCAGCCTTGGCATGACTTGCGCGGCCAGTATTGGAGCTCGTGCACGATCTCGTCGAGCGCGTGGCGCTCGGTCTTCGCGTCGCCCTCCATCTGCGCCATGCGCGCAAGCAGCGCCCAGTAGCGCCGACGATCGCGCTCGTTCACGCGCTCCAATTCGCCGACCTGCGCGAGCTCCTTCTTGGCCGCTTCGAAGTCGTTCTCCGAAACGTGACCGCCGGCGAGCAACACGCGATAGAGCGCAACCTCTGAGAACGGATCGTGCCACGAACGCAGTTCGGCGAGGCGTTCGCGATCGCCGCGGCGCACCGCGACGTCGCGCGCGAGCCGCACCCACGTCGAACGGTCGTCCTCGCTCATCTTGTCGGTGTCCATCGCGCGCAGTTCCGCATCGACCAGGTCGGGGTCGGTGCCGAGTTTGCGACGCAACGCAAGGATGCGGTCCTCGGTCGATAGCTCCTTCTTCGCCTCGGCGGGCGCCGGCGCAGCAGGCTTGGGGTCCTGCGCAACGAACGAGCACAGCACGACGAAAGAGACCGCGGAGACGGCGCGGAACGATGCAGGAAGTCGGGACGAGTCCATGAAGAAGGATTGTGTCAGACGCGATCAGCGGGGACGCCAAACTGCGAAGCCAACGAGAGCCTGGAGACAGCATGCCGCGCCCCCAAGCACACTGCCACGGCGACGGCTGCGAGGCTGCGCCGGGAAGGATCGGCACGCGCTTCATCGACACAAGTCACGCAGCGCAACCCACGCCGCGGCTGACGCGACCTGACAGCTGCAGGCAA
>CAIYFF010000101.1 GCA_903925435.1 uncultured Planctomycetota bacterium
CCTGGAGACAACGCAATTTGATGATCGTGCTCAGTCAGTTCGCCGACATACAGAAGGCCCATGGCGAACTCGACGCTGCCTTGGCGAAGTATGAGGAGGTGCTCGCAATCGCTCGCGCGCTCGCAGACGAGTTGGAGACGCCCGAGAGCCTTAGCGACTTGTCGTTCTCGCTGAACAAAGTCGCCGGCATCGAACAGGCCCGCGGCAACCTCGACGCCGCATTGGCGAAGTTCGAAGAATCCCTGGCCATCGAGCAAGACCTCTTCAGCCCATCCGACTTCAGCGACTCGGTAGTCGGCTCTGCGCGCGCGCGCAACGGCGTGTGCTGGTCCACCTGCCAACTCACCAGCTGCCTTCTCGCCATGGGCAACTCATCCCGCGCCCAGACCCAACTCACCGCCGTCGAACACCTCATCCCCGCCCTCGAACACCCCGACCTCCGCGACGCCAACCTCCTCGACACCGCCGCGACCTTCCACGAACGTCGCGCGGAGTGCGAGACGCAGCTTGGCGACCAAACCCTCGCCGCGGCATCCACCGCCAAAGCCACAGCCCTTCGCGCTCGCATCGCCGACATCAAGAGCCACTGACCCGCACCGCCCCATGCCCGCCACCTTCTTCGGCCGCGAACGCGAACTCTCCTGGCTCCGCGGACTCTTCGAGCAAGCCGCAACGCTGCAGCCCGACGGCAAGTTCTCCGGCCCGCGCATGGCGGTCCTCACGGCCGAGACCGGCTATGGCAAGAGCCGCATCGTGCAGGAGCTCTACCTGCAGCTGACCAACGACCCGCGCTGGGATCCGCCCGAGCACGACTACTGGCCGCCGGCATTTGGCGACATCGGCGCGCAACTGCGCGTCAATCCCGACATGAAGGCGCACGTCGCCAAGGGGCCGCCGCGGTTCTTGTGGCTCGGCGCGCGTTGGCAGCCTATCGACCAGCGCAATGTCGACACGCGCTGCGCGTTGCCGGACCTTCGCAGCGAGTTCTCGGTGCACCTTGCGATGCTGGAGCGTTGCAAGGACTCGTGGATCCGCATGCTCGATGCGACCAAGCGCGCGGTCCGCAAGGACGGCATCGGCGAAGTGATCAGCCAAGCAGCCGACCAGGCGCTGCCGCTCGGCGGTCTTCTGCTGCGCATCGCCAAGAGCGCCAAGAAGCTCGTCTCCGACCGCAGCGAGCGCGAACGGGGTCACGACGGCGCGCACGAGGAGCAGAACAAGGACCTCGTCGACGAGTTGATGGAGTGCTTCTCGGGCGCGCTGCACGGCAAGGCTGCAACGCCGGTCGTCGTGTGGCTCGACGACGCGCAGTGGATCGACAGCGAGACCAAGCGCTGGCTACAGCGCCTGTGGCGCGAGGCGACGGCCAAGCGCTGGCCGGTGCTCGTCGTAGTGACGCATTGGGAGCGCGAATGGCGCGAACTCCGCCGCAAGGACGAGGCAGACTCGCTGGCGGCCTTCGTCGGCAAGCCTGGGGTCGAGACGCTGGAGTTGCAGCCAGCAGGCCACGAAGCGCTCGGCCAGATGGCGAAGCAGAAGTTGCCGGGGCTCACTGCGCCGCAACTTCGCCTCTTGCTCGACAAGGCCGGCGGCAACTTCTTGACGATGGTCGAGAACCTCGCCGATCTCGCCGGCGAACCGATGCACTTCGTCGACGAAGACCAGGCGAAGCCGCTGTCGCAAGAAGGCGAGGACTTCGTGCGCACGTGGGAGTCCGATCGCCAGAAGCGCGTCGAGCAGCGCTTCCGCGCGCTCGAGCCCAAGGTGCGCAACCTGCTCGGCTGGAGCAGCCGCCTCGGCGTGCGCTTCTTGCACTCGGTGGTCACCGAGTTTGCCACGCGCGTCGCCAACCAACCCGACGCCAACAACCTGCTCGACTGGTGCGTCGACCCCGGCGTCATCCTCGGCGCGCCGACCAAGCACACGCGCGAATTCCGCGATCGGGCATTTCACTTCGTCGCGCAGAAGCACTTTGCGAGCTACGGCAAGCGGCACGAAGGACAGTTGACCG
>CAIYFF010000102.1 GCA_903925435.1 uncultured Planctomycetota bacterium
GCGCAGAAGAAGGCGAACCGCGAGACCTACCAGGCGCTCGTCGCCGACGTGCTCGGGCTCGATCGCAAGCTCGTGAAGGAGCCGATCCTCGAGCCGCATGCGCGCGATCTCGCCGACGCAGCGAAGTTCCGCGCGGGCTTCGGTTTCGACGGCAAGCTCATCGGCCTCAACACCGGCGCGGGCGGTCGTTGGGCCTACAAGCAGTGGACGAAGGAGCACCAGGAGTCGTTCGTGCGGTTGTGCGCGAAGGAAGGTCTCGGCGTGCTGCTGCTCGGCGGGCCCGAGGAACGTCAGCGCCACAAGGACCTGATGGCGACGTTCGCGGGATTGCCCGTGTTCGACGCCGGCACCGACAACACGTATGGCGCGTTCGCCGCGAGGCTGCAGTTGTGCGACGTGGTCGTCACGAGCGATTCGCTCGCGGTGCACGTCGCCGCGGCGCGCAAGACGAAGGCGGTCGTGTTGTTTGGCCCGACGTCCGCCGCCGAGATCGAGCTCTACGGCCGCGGCGAGAAGGTCGTTCCGCCGGGCATGGATTGCCTTTGCTGCTATTTGCCGAGTTGCGACGTGAAGCCGCACTGCCAGGCGCGCATCGAGCCCGCCGCCGTGTTCGCGGCCGTGCAGCGCCAACTCGCGGCGAAGTGACCGTGCTGCGCCCTTTACGAACGCATCGCTTCGCCTGAGGATCCAACGCGCAATGGCGTTCCTCGGACTCGACTGCGGCGGCACGAAGACAGAGTGGGCTTGGCATCCGGCGGGTCGCGCCATCGGGCGCTCGTCTGGCGTGCAGCCCGCGGCGCACGGCACCGCTGCCGCCGCCGTGTCGCTCGTCACGCGACTGCGCGAGGCTGCGCCCAACGACGACGTCGACGCCGCGGTCGCCGCGATTGCGGGCGCCGGCGATGCGACGATCCGTTCGCAGATGGCGCAGGCGGTGCGCGATGCAGGCGTTCCGTATCCGGTTGCGATCGTCGGCGACACGCTCGCGGCTGCGGCCAAGGCGCTGGCGGATGGGCCGGGGCTGCTCGTTTGGGCTGGCACTGGCTCGTTCGCAGTGGCTCGCGACGAAGCGGGCGCGCTGCATCGCACCGGCGGCCGTGGGCATCTGCTCGGCGACCAAGGCAGCGGTTACGACCTCGTGCGCCGCGCGGCCGCAGCGGTCGTGCTCGCGGTGGATGGGCTCTCGCCGCCGACCGCGCTCCAAGACGCGCTGTGCGAAGCGTTCGCAGCGCCGTCGCCGCAGCGTCTTGGCGCGGTGTTGCAGCAGCGGACGCAAGGCGACATCGCCAAGGCATTGCCCGTGGTTCTCGCGTGCGCAGAGCGCGGCGACGAGGTCGCGGCGCAGTGCCTCGACGATGGCATGTCCGCGCTGTTCTTGGTCGGCAACGCCGCGGTGCGCAGCGCTGGGCTCGAATGGAGCGGCCTGCGCGTGCTCGCGGGCGGCGGCGTGCTGCAAGGCAGCGAGTCTGTTTTGGAACTGCTGCGCCAACGCGTGCTCGGCTACGGCGCGCGTTCGTTCGATCTCGTCGAAGAGCGCGCCGCTGCGGATGGCGCGGCGATGCTGGCGTCGGCATGGGCGCGTCGCGAAGAGCCGCTGTGTCGATGGGTGGACGATGGCGCTCTCTGACCTCGTGCTGCGCGACGGCCGCGTTCTGCCGAAGGAGCTGTTCGCGCTCACGTTCTCGCGCAGCGGCGGACCTGGCGGCCAGCACGCGAACAAGACGGAGACCAAGGTCGACCTGCGCTTCGATGTCGCAAAGGCCGAAGCGATCCTCGGGCCCGACGACTGCGCGCGCATTCGCGAAGTGTTGGAGTCGCGGCTCGACGGCGACGGCCGCGTGATGGTGGTCAGCAGCGAGCACCGGAGCCAACTCGACAACATCGAGGCCGCGATCGCGCGCATGGGCGCGTTGCTCGCGATGGCGCTCGTGCGACCCAAGCGGCGCAAGAAGCCAAAGCCGTCGTATGGGAGCAAGATGCGCCGGCTCGACGAGAAGCGAAAGCGCAGCGAGACGAAGCGGCGGCGCACCGGCCGCGACGGCGACTGAACGGCGCGCGAGCAGGCCAGGGCATGTTTCCTGCGCACTGCGGACCTGCATCTCGGCTCACTGTGGATGGCCGCACGCGCCGATGAACGCCCGTCGCCATGCCTGCCGCCACGATCTCGGACTTCGACGCGTTCGTCGACCAGTTGCTCCAATCCGGAGCGCTTGAACTTCCGATGCTGCCGTCGGCGATGGCGGAGACGCTCGCGCTGTGCCAAAGCGACACCGCGGACGCTGCGCGACTGTCGCACGTGATCCATCGCGATCCGACGCTCGCGGCCAACGTGCTCAAGGTCGCGAACTCCGCCGCGTTTGCGCTGCCCGTGCCGTGTGCGTCGTTGCAACAAGCCGTCGCACGACTCGGCCTGCCGCGCATCGCCGAGACCGCGCTCGCCCTCTGCGTTCGTGGCACGGTGTTCTCGGAGCCATCCTGTCGCGACGCGCTCGCACGGTTGTGGCGGCACGCGGCGCTCTCTGCGTGCTTTGCGCGCGAGGCTGCGCGTTTGCTGCGGCGCAACGTGGAGACAGCGTTCTTGTGCGGGTTGCTCCACGACGCGGGCAAGGCCGTGTTGTTGACGAGCGTCGCGCGCGCGGCCGGATCGCGCGGCGTCGACGTCGGCGATCTTGCTGCAGCGCTGCATGCGCGGCATCAAGACGTCGGCGAGCAACTCGCCATCGCCTGGAAGTTGCCCGATCCAGTCGCCGCGGCGATCGCGCATCATCACGAGCCAGAGCGCGCGCATGCGCATGGGCAGTTCGCTGCAATCGCGTGCCTTGCCGATCTGCTCGCGCACTTCGTCGACGCGTGTGACGGCGCGCAGATGCCGCAGGCCGACGCGATCCGACGACATCCGTCGATCGCGCTGCTCAACCTGTATCCCGACCAGTTGCAGACGTTGTTCGCGCTCGCGAGCAAGGCGCAAGCGAGCGCCGAGGCGTTCGCGTGAGCCAGGCGCCCGAGCCGTTCGACATCGTCGTGTTGGGAAGTGGGCCCGCAGGCCAGAAGGCCGCCGTGCAGGCCGCGAAGGCTGGGCGCAGTGTGTGCCTCGTCGAGCGCGACGCAGTCGGTGGCGCGTGCGTGCACCACGGGACCATCCCGAGCAAGACGCTGCGCGAGACTGCGGTGCACCTTGCCGGCTTCCGTGTGCGCGCGGGGCGGCACGTGCCGATCGAGATCCCGCCCGACCTCCAGCTGCAGAGTCTGATGGAGCGCAAGGACGCGGTGGTGGAGGCGCACGTTGCGTTCTTGCAGAAGCAGATGGAGCGCAACGGCATCGTGCAGCGACACGGCCGCGCGCGCTTCGTGACGCCGCACGTCGTCGAAGTCGAGTCCGTCTACGGCGACCGTTCGCTGCTGCGAGGCTCGGTGATCGTGATCGCGACGGGCTCGCGGCCACGCGCCCCAGAAGGCATTCCGATCGACCACGAGCGCGTGCTCGACAGCGACTCGATCCTCACCCTGTCGCACGTGCCGCGCTCGATGACCGTGCTCGGCTCAGGCGTGATCGCGTGCGAATACGCGACGATCTTCGCGGCGCTCGGCGTCCGCGTCACGATCGTCGACAAGGGCAAGCGGCCGCTCAACTTCTTGCCTGCGTCGATCGTGGACCGCTTTGTTGCCGCGTTCGAACGCAACGAAGGGTGCGTGTTCGTCGGCAATGCCACGGTGCGCAGCGTGCAGTGGAACGGCGTGGACTCCGTCGTCACGCAATTGGACAACGGTTGGGAATCGAAGTCCGACGTGCTGCTGTGCGCGCTCGGTCGCGTCGCAAACGTCGAGGGATTGGGTCTCGAACACGCAGGCCTTTCGACCAACGCTCGCGGCCATATCCCGGTCGACGCGGACTGTCGCACTTCCGTTCCGCATGTCTTCGCGGTGGGAGACGTGATCGGCCCGCCGTCGCTCGCGTCGGCGTCGATGGAGCAGGGCCGCCGCGCCATGCGCGCAGCGTTGTCGCTGCCGCGCGGCAACGCGATCGACACGATCCCGGCCGGCATCTATACGATCCCTGAGATCGCCACGGTCGGCGTCGATGCGGACACCGCGCGTGCGCAAGGCATCGAATGCGTGGTCGGCACTGCGCGCTTCGACGAGTTGGCGCGCGGCCAGATCGCGGCGTGCACCGATGGCGTGCTGCATCTCGTCGTCGACTGCGCGACGCGACGCATTCGCGGGTGCCAAGTCCTCGGCGAAGGGGCCACCGAGCTCGTGCATCTCGCGCAGATGGCGATGGCGACGGGCGCAACGGTGGAGACGTTCGTCGACGGCATCTTCAACTTCCCGACGATGGCCGAGGCGTATCGAGTGGCAGCGCTCGATGCCGACGCGCAGTTGTTGCGCATGGCGCAGCGCTGATCGCGCGATCAGCGCAGCAACTCAGAGAACAGCCACACGAATCGCTCGGTGCGCACGAAGTCCTGTCGCAGCCGCGCAGCGTCGATGCGCATCGAGGACGTAGGCCCTGCGCCGAGGATCGTGCACGGCAGCCCAATCCGATCCGCGAGGCGTCCAGTTCCGAGCACGTGCGATTGCCCGACCACGACGACGAGGAGCGCCCCTTCGTCGGCGAGCGCTTCGGCGCGCACTTGCGCTGCGATGCGAGGGTCGCGCTGGGAGAGCGGCAGGCGCGGCGTGGGTTCGATGCCAGAGGCTCGGATGCCCAGCGACTTGGCGATGCGCAGCAACTCGCGGTAGTGCGCTGCGTCGACGTCGCCGCCTGCGATCCAGCTGCCTTGCCAGCGCGTGCGGCACACTGCGACCAGTTGCTCCATGCCGATTCGACCTGCCAAGTATGCGTCGATGTGCGGTTGGTCTTCGATGCCGATGGCCTCCAGCATGAGCCGCATGCGCACGCCCTTCTTCGCGAGCCTTTGCAGCAGGTCGCGATGCAACGCATGCAGGTGCTCGTCGCGGTGGTGGTCGCCCAAGTAGAGAGCGCGCCTACTCGCAGCGAGCGCCAGGAAGTCGTCCCACGACGCGGATCCATCGATGCGCGTTCCTGCGTCACGTTCGTAGGCAACGTGGTAATCGCTGAGGGCGGACGGCGACCTGCCTTGCCAGTCGAACGTCGTAGCCTCGCACGAAAGGAGCAGCAGGCAGGCGGCGATGCCGGCGCAACTCCGCCGCAATCCGCGGTGGTTGCGCACAGAAACGGCAGCCCTTGCGCGCGCGTCCGGCACTAGCATGCGCCGGAGAATAGCCATGCAAAGCACACGCTCCATCTCGTCTCGTAGAAGCCTCGGAGGCCGTCCATGAAGCTCTCGCTCTCGGGCAAGCGCGCCATCATCACTGGCGGCGGCAAGGGCATCGGCAAGGGAATCGCGGAGGCATTGTCCGCGCACGGCGCAGCGGTCGCGCTGATCGGCCGCGACGAGAAGGCGCTCGCGAGCGAAGTCGCGGCGTTGAAGAAGGCGGGCGGCACAGCCGTCTATTGCGTTGGCGACGTGACCGATCGCGCGGCGATCGAGGCCGCGATGGACTCATGCAAGCGCGAGCTCGGCGGCCTCGAGATCCTCGTCAACAACGCCGGCGTAGGCGGCCCCAACGGCTGTGCGGCGCCAGGCCCGGATCGCTACGAGCTGTTGATGCGCACCAACGTCGACGGCGTGTTCTATTGCTCGCGCCACGGCGCGAAGTTGCTCGCGGACGGCGGTCGCATTGTGTCGATGAGCTCGGTGCTCGGCCGCTTCGGCGTGCCTGGCTACACCGCGTACTGCGCGAGCAAGCATGCGGTGGTCGGGATGATGAAGGCGCTGGCGCTCGAACTCGCGCCGCGTCGCATCACCGTCAACACGATCTGCCCTGGCTGGGTCGACACCGACATGGCCAAGCAGGGCATGCAGTTGATCGCAGACGGAATGGGCACGTCCTACGATGCGGCGCGCAAGGCGGCGCTTTCCGCGGTGCCGCTCGGTCGCATTCTGGAGCCGCGCGAGATCGGCGAACTGATCGCATGGCTCTGCAGCGATGCCGCGTCGGGCATGACCGGCCAGGCGATCACGCACGACGGCGGCCAGGTGATGTGGTGAGCGCTTCGGTTGCTGCGCGCTCACGTTCGCTCGCTCAGTGGCCGCAGACCGAGACCTGCAGCGTAGGCGTGATCGCGAAGCCCGCTGGATCTGCGGCGCACGGATAGAACGCCTGCGCCCAGATCGGCCCGATGCCGGGCGGCAAGAACGTCAGCGGCAGGTTCCACAGCGCGGCGCCGCCAGCGTTGGTCAGCATGAAGTTCGTGTTGATCGTCGGCGAGCCGAGGAAGAGCCCGAGTCCGCAGCCGCTCACGTTGATGAAGGGGAACGCGGGATTGAACGCGCCATCGAACGCCATCAGCACGGGCGAGAACGGCGGCAGGCTGTCGATCGCCAATCCGAACGCGCCGTTGCCGCTGGTCATCGGCGCGTTGGCGCGGAAGTTGGGCAGCAGCGGGCCGCATGCGCAGCCCATTGCGCCGGGCATGCTGCTCGCGGGGCGCGCAATGAATGCGCAGCCAGTCGGTAGGAAGGCGCCGCTCAGTTGTGGCACTGCGGCTGCAAACGTCACGTCGAGCATCACTGGCCCCGACACCACGTAGATCGGCCGCACGCCGGCTGGATTGATGTAGCCCGACTTGTCGATCGCGACGTCGCCCGCGACGGCAGGCAGCGGCGCCCCGAGGATGGGCGGCGCGAGCGGCGCTCCGCCGACTGCGAAGTTGTAGACGCCGCCGGCGCCGTCCACCGCGAACAGCGAGCCCGTCATGCTGTCGTAGTCGAGGCCGGAGATCGGGCCCATCGCGAACCCAGGCACAAACGGCGGCACGACGATCGGCGTGCCGGGCACTGGCTGCACGCCCACGACCATGCCGGGCGCGGAGCACAGGAACATCACGTTCGCGAGCGGGTTGATCGCAATGCCGGTGACCGGGCCGCCGAGCATCGCGAGCACGCCTGGCGCAATCGGGAACACCGGCGCTGGCGGCGGCACGGCGCCGGGGAAGTTGGGCGCGGGCATCGCCGCGAGGAACTGTCCATTCGTGTGCCAGATCTGGTTGAGCAAGCCGTTGTGCGTCGCGTCGCCAGCGGGCACCACGCCAAACGGGGCAGGCGGCAGCACTGGCCCGATGGGATAGCCAGGGTTGGGCGGCACCGGGCCCGGGATCATCCGGGTGGGCAACTGGGCTTCGATCATCAGCCCCGTGCCAATCGGCAGCGGGTCATAGGACACCAAGTGTTGCGCAGCGGCGGCAGCGCACAGGCAAGCGGGCACGGCAAGGTCGAGAAGGCGCATCGGGGAACTCCTGTGGGGGATGGTTGCCCTCGCCTCAGATCCAATCCGGTGGGATCGCACGCGCGCTGTCGCGATTTCCTGGTTGGCGCTCGATGCCGACGCGCGGGCGCCACTGCAGGATCGCACCGTCGACTGTGGCGCCGTTCGCAGGTATCCAATGCCTTGTGCACGAACCCAAGTCAGCGTCCGTCGCGGCCCACGCTCCCTCCGACGAACGGCTCAAGAGGCGCGCGGCGATCGCATCGCTTTGCGTTGCGATCGTGCTGCTGCTCGTGAAGTTCCAGGCCTATCGACTCACGGGCTCGATGGCGGTGCTGTCCGACGCGCTGGAGTCGATCGTCAATGTCGTCGCCGCCGCGTTTGCGATCGCAGGCCTGTGGTTCGCAGGAATGCCAGCGGATCGCAACCACCCGTATGGCCACGGCAAGATCGAGTTCTTCGCCGCGGCGTTCGAAGGCGGGCTGATCGCATTCGCGGCATTGCTGATCCTCTGGGAGGCCGGGCATGCGCTGTTGCATGGCTCCGTCATTCGTGAGCTGGACGCAGGCATCCTGCTGACCGGCGCCGCGGGTCTCGGCAACGGGTTGCTCGGACTGTTCTTGATGCGCGTCGGCAAGCGGCACCGTTCGCTGACGCTCATCGCCGACGGGCAACACGTGTTGTCGGACTTCTGGACGAGCGTCGGCCTCGTCATCGGCCTCGTGCTCGTGCGCCTGACCGGCATCCCGTGGATCGATCCGCTCGTTGCGATGGCCGTGGCGATCGTGCTGCTCGTCACCGGAGCCAAGCTCGTGCGCACCGCGGCTGGCGGGTTGCTCGACGAACAAGATCCCGAATTGGTGGAGCGCGTGGTCGGTTTGTTGAATCGCGAGTTCGGGCAAGGCGTGATCCGCGTGCATCACTTGCGCGCGATCCGAGCGGGTCGAGTGCCGCACATCAGCGCGCATCTCGTCGTGCCGGAGCACTTCCGTGTCGACGAGGCGCATGACATCGCCGAGCGCGTAGCAGCATCGGTAGGACGCGAGTTGGGTGAGGGCGACCTCGACTTCCACACGGACCCGTGCTTCCGCAGCTACTGCAAGGTTTGCGACATCGCCGATTGTGCCGTGCGCCAGCAGCCGTTCGCCGGCAAGAAGGCGCTCAGCGTCGAAGAGGCCGTGACGCCCGACGACCTGATGCTGCACTGAGGATCTAGCCGCCGCTGCCGAGACCCCATGCAGAGCGGTGCTCGCCCGCGGACTGCAGCCAATCGACGACCTTCGCGATGTCCTCGTGCTGCGCGATCGTGGCGCTGTCGGCGATGACGCAGAGATGGCGGCGCGCGCGTGTCATCGCAACGTTGAGGCGGCGCAGCTCCGCCAAGAACCCGACCTCACCGCGTTCGTTGCTGCGCACGAGCGACAACACGATCGCTTCCTTCTCGCGGCCTTGCAGCCCGTCGATCGTGCCGACCTCGAGGCCCTCGTAGCCGGATAGGCGATCGCGCAACAGGCGCACTTGCGCCGAGTATGGCGTGACCACCGCGATCTGGTCCGGCCTCACGCCCGCTTCGATGAGGCGCGCCACATGGCCCGCGGCGATCGCCGCTTCGCCTGGATTGCTGCGGCTGCCGTCGTCGTCGCCCGCGGTCTCGTCGTGGCCGCAGCCCGCAGTGTCGAGGAAGAGCAGTGGAGACGCAGTGTCCTCGGTCTCTGTGACTTGCGGAAGTTCGCACAGGCGGTGCGACTTCACGATGTCCGCAGGCACGAGGCGCGAGTCGTAGAACGTCGCGCTCGACCAACGCTGGATCGCTTCGTGCATGCGGTACTGCGTCGTCAGCATGCGCGTCATCTGCGCGCCGGTCGACGACGCCGCAAGCCGTTCGAACAACGTCGTCGCAAGCCCGCCCTTCGCCGCTGCCTCGGAATGCACCGTGGGCGGCAATTGGCAGTGATCGCCCGCGAGCACCGCGCGCTTGCCGAGGCCGAGCGGCAGCCAAGACGCGGCTTCGAGCGCCTGCGCGGCTTCGTCGAGCACGACCAGATCGAAGACGCGTTCTTGCAGCAACGAATCGCCGCATCCCGTCGTCGTCGCGAGCACGACATCGGCGGTGTCGAGCAGGCCTTGCACGATCGCGTTCTCGAGCGTCCGTTGCTCGATGCGCAGTCGCTTCTGCTCGCGCTTCAAGTCAAAGCGCTCGCTGCGCGATGCGCGCAGCCATCGGCGCTGCAGCTCGCGCAACTCCTGGCGAACGTCGCGCAGCAACTTCTGCTCTGGCGCGTTCTGCACCTGCACGGCGAGCGATTGATCGACCACCGCAGGGAGCACTCGCACTGGTTGGCCGAGGCGCACGATGCGCAGGCCTTTGTGCAGCAGGCGTTCGGCGAGATTGTCGACCGCGACGTTGGATGGCGCGCTCGCAAGCACGGACTCGCCGCGAAGGACCGCCTGGCGGATCACTTCGACGACGGCAGTGGTCTTGCCGGTGCCGGGCGGCCCATGGATCAGCGCGATCTGTTCGGCCGCGAGTGCGTGGGCGACGGCGCTCTGCTGGCTTGCGTCCAGCGCTGCGTCGATCGGGGACTCGATCTTCGGTGGCTTTGCGAATTCGGGATCGCGCGCCACAAAGCACGCTTCGACGAACTTGCGTCGCTCCGGCGCCGCCGCGTTGCGCAGTCGCTGGAGCGCTTCGTGCATGCGTCGGAAGGTGATGTCGGGCACCAGTCGTCGCAGTCGGACGATCGACGGCAAGTCGAGGTCGTCGCGGTCGTCGAGCGCGACCGTGATGCGGTCATACCGCACGCTCGCGACGAGCCCGTTCGTCACCGGTTCGCCATCCGCGCCGTCGACCGACACGACGTCGCCGGGCGCAAAGCGATGGGGCGGCAGCGATCCGCCGCGGCTTTGCTGCAGCAGCGCATGCAGCGCGCCGCCGAGGCCGGGCTCGAGGTCCGCCACTTCCAGTCGCCGCAGCAGCACGCCGCGCTGTTCCAACTCGGCTTCGCTGCGCGTGCGCAAGAGCCGCTCTTGCTGCGCGATCTCCTCCGCGCGTTCGATGCGGAGCAGTTCTTGGTGCCGGGCTACGAATGCGTCGAGGTCCACGCTGCCAACGTGCAGCGCAACGGCGTCGAGGTCAAAACCCGATTGCCCTGGCAGCGTCGGTCTCTGCGATTCCCTCGGATCGCAATGCGGGAGGCTGGGCGCCATGCCAACGGTCGTGCCGCGTGCGCGCAACGCGCCAAGAAACGTCTCAATCTGGGGCTGGGCTACACTCGTTCGTTGCGGAGCCGCCGCTTCTCTTGGAGCATCCGCGCCTCACCGCCTCATCCGATCCAACCCATGCGTTTCCTCACGCGCTCCTTGAGCCTTGCCGCCGCGCTCGCGACGGCAGCGCTGTGCCCGGCGCAGGTCGCGGCGACCACGCCATACGGCACAGGCTGTTACTTCCAGCGCGCGAGCTTCTTCGAGACGTTCCCGCCGGGATCATTCGATCTGTCTGGCACCGTTGCGGCGCCGCGCGGCTACTCACTGATCTTCATCGGCGAAGGCTATCTCGTGCTGCCGCTGCAGGGCTCATGGCGCCCTCCGACCCCTGCTGCCTCGCAGATCATCCTGCCGGATGACGGGGTGTCGCCGGCGTTGTCGCTCGGGTTCCCGCTGCAATACCCAGGCGGGACGACGGAGAGCATCTGGGTCAGCAGCAACGGCTTTCTGACGCTCGCGGCAAACACCAATGCACAGTGCTGCGCTGGCGATCCCGTTGGCATGGTGTCGGGGCCGCCGCGCATCGCGATGCTGTGGGTGGACATGAACCCGACTGCGGGCGGAGCGATCCGGTTCGAGCGATCGACTGCGAACGGCGGCGCCGCGTGGCTGACGTTCGAGGCGGTGCGCGAATACAGCACCAACGTGCCGAACACGTTCCAGGTCGCGTTCTACAACTACGGCCAGATCGACGTGCTCTATGGGCCGTGCGGCAACCAAGGCGACACGGGGCTCGCGGGTTGGAGCCCAGGTGGCAACGTCCGCAGCCCAGGAGCGGTGAACATGTCGCAGGCGATCCTTGCGCCGTTCCTCACGGGGCCGGATCGCGATCCGTTGCGCATTGCGAGCACGGGGCGTCCGCGCATCGGCACGACGATGCCAGTCACGACTTCGAATGTGCCGCTCAACTCGCCGTTCGTGTTGGTTGCCCTCGGCCTGCAGGGCTACCCGCAAGGCCTGAGCCTCGATGCGCTCGGCATGTTCGGCTGCTTGCAGTATGCGAGCTTCGAAACGTCGTTCGGCCTGATCCCGTCGGCAGGCACGGCGACGTGGCAGCTCGAGGTGCCCAACAATGCCGACCTCATCGGCCGCCGCGGCTACTTGCAGTCGCTTGCGTTTGCGCCCGATGCCAACGGGCCGGGGCTGATCACGTCGAATGCGCTCGACTTGCTAGCTGGCGCGCAGTGACGGCGCATCGTGCGCTGCACTAGTCGCCAGGCGTCTGGTCGACGACTTCGTAGAGGCCTTGGCCCATCGCGCGCACGCGGCCCTTGGCTTCGAGCGCCTGCCACACTTCGACTGGGTATTGGTCGGGCGGGCGCACGCCGACGATGCCCGACCGGCCGCCCTTGCTCATCGCGTCGTGGCCGAGCCGCGATTCATCGTCGAGCCGCGTCACTTTGAGCCGCTTCTTCAGCGCCTTCATCGCGCGCTGCAGCGTCTCCTTGGTGAACGTGCCGTCAGGGTTGCGCTCGATCAGGTTGGGATTGGGCTGGCTGGGTGGATGCATGGCGTGGCGATCATCCAGAGCGCGCAGCCTGGGGCAACGACGAGGATCCATGACTGCTGCGGGCCGATCGAACTCAGGCTGCGGCTCGCGCCGCAAAGCGGATAGTGTCCGTCGCGTGAACGTCCGGTCCTTCGCAATGGTCCTCGGCGCTGCGGCGGCGCTGCCGGCGCAGACCCTCGACCAATTGCGCGAAGCGGTGCGCGAGGCCGCTTCTGCGGATCGCTACTCACTGTTCGTCGCGTCCGTGGGCAGCCTCGTGCGCGACGGCGAGATGTCCGGTGGACGTTTGGAGGTCGACTCGGAGCCCAAGCTGCGCGTGATGGACGCGACGCTGCCATACCGCGAAGACTTCTTTCGCGACGGCGAACGCTCCTGGCTGCGCGTCGAGGCGACGCTGGGCTATGCGATCGTCGATGCGCGCTTTCCCGATCTCTGGAGTGGGGCGCTTCCCCAGATCGCGACTTCGGTGGACGCGCGCTACGAGGCCTTCGTCGCGGACTTGGGCGTGGGCCCATGCTTTGCGGTTGGTTCCAAAATCGTCGTCAGTCCACTGCTGCATCTTGGGTGTAGCCACATCACCAACGATGCCGAGTTCGATGGACCGGGCGCAGCGTTCACGCAGGCGATCACCGAAGGCATCCTGTTCGACTGGGCAGCCTTCTATGGCAGCTACGGCTCGTCGCTCGCCGTGCGCGCCGAATCCGCGGCGTGGCTTGGCGCGGAGTGGACGCCGCAGGTGCGCTACGACCTTCGTCGCACCGAGGGGCTCGACGTCGACGAACCCGCAATCGACGCAAGCGACACCACGCAGTGGTTCACGGCGCGCATCGATGGCACGACGCCGCTTGGCATCGACGCGCTCGGCGCGCCGCTGCACGGACTGTTCGGCGCGGGCTACCGACGCTGGCTAGGCGAATCGGTGGGGCAACTGGGATTCGACGACTTCTACGAGCTGACGCTCGGCATCCGCGCGGATGGCGCGGATGCGCTGCCACTCGTCGAGTCGGTGAAGTTCGCGTGCTCGATCTTGTTCGGCGACGACGTGCAGGGCTGGTCGATTGGCTTTGGCGTGACGTTCTGAAGCGGGGCGCGGCAACGCGCCCTTTCGCCCGCGTCCTAGCCGACCACCTGGCTTTGCAGCGACGCAGCTGCCTGCATGATCGTGTCGATCTCCGGCTTGCCGACCTTGGCGCTGATGAGCGACGCCTGCAAGTGGCCCGCGACTGCTCCAAAGTGGCGATCGGTGATGCCGCGGCCGCGGTGCGCGGCGCCCATGTCCTTGCCCTTGTAGGCGCTGGGGCCGCCCAGCGCGGCAGTGAGGAACGCGACCTGGTGCCGCTTCTGTTGTGCCATGTCGGTGTTGGCGAACAAGGGCTTCAGCAGCGGATCCCCAAGGACACGCCGGTAGAAGTCGTCGACGACCGCGGTCAGCGCCTGCTTGCCGCCGATTTGGTCGTAGATGCTCGCCTTGCCAGGCGATGGCTGCTTTGCGCCGCCGCCGCGGACTTCGATGAGGAACTCATCCACCGACGTGCGCAGCGTCTCCGCCTGTTGTGACAAGGCGCTCGCGGCATCGAGCATCTGGCTCGCGGCGGAGCTGGTCTCCTGCGCGGCGTGCGTGAGGTCGACGATGTTGCGCGCGACATCCTGAGTGCCGGCGGCCGCTTGTTGCACGTTCTGGCTGATCTCCCCGGTCGCGAGCTGTTGCTGCTGCACCGAGTTGGCGATCGACGAGCTGATCTCGTTCATGCGCTGGATGGTGGATCCCACCGATTGGATCACCACCGCGGTGCCCTGCGACGCTTGCTGCATCGAAGCGATCTGGTTGCTGATCTCCGCAGTTGCCTTGCTGGTGCCCTGCGCCAACGACTTGACCTCGCTGGCGACGACCGCGAATCCCTTGCCCGCTTCGCCGGCACGAGCCGCTTCGATGTTGGCGTTGAGCGCGAGCAACTGCGTCTGGCCTGCGATCTGCGCGATCAGCTTCAGCACCGAGCCGATGCGTTGGCTCGCTTGCAGCATTCCGCGCACGCTTTCGTCGGCGCGCTTTGCCTGCAGCATCGCTTCGTCGGCGATCTTCGCGCTGTTCTGCGCTTCGCGGCCGATCTCGGCGGCGCTCGCGGTCAGCTCCTCGGTCGCGGACGCGACGGTCTGCACGTTGGCTGACGTTTCCTCAGAGGCTGCGGCGACGGTCGTCGCGCGCTCGGTTGTGCCTTCTGCCGTGTGCGTCAGCGCAGCTGCGGTG
This sequence comes from uncultured Planctomycetota bacterium, assembly GCA_903925435.1. Lineage (GTDB taxonomy): Bacteria > Planctomycetota > UBA1135 > UBA1135 > UBA2386 > SXPK01. The sequence goes on from CAIYFF010000102.1 coordinate 14,310, forward strand.
GCCTGCATCTCGGTGGCGGAGCTCGCAACGGTGGCGACGATGCCTTGGATCTGGCGTTCGAAGTCGTCTGCGAGTTTGAGCCTGCGCTGCTCTGCATCCTTCAGCGCGTCGGCCGAGCTTTTCATCTGGTCCGTTGCGACGTTGATCTGGGTCGCGGCTGCGCGGAACGTGCCGGGCAAGCCTCGAAGCATCACGCGCCGCCAGAACGCACCTTGGCTTGCATGGCTGAGCGCTGCGCGCGACTCGCGGACGAACGCGTCCGTGATGTCGAGCATGCGATTGAGCGCGATCGCCAGCGTCATGCACTCGCCGTCGAGGTCGTCGAACGCGATGCGCTGCTCGAGGTCGCCTTCCGCAGCGGCATTGGCGACACGGATCGCGCGTTGCATGACCTCGCGGTAGTTCGCGAGCTCGTTCGAGTCTCTCTCGGGATGCGCCGCTGGCGCCTGGTCGATCGTCTGGATCATTGCGCGGTCTCCTTCTCCACCAGCCCGAACACGAACTCGCCGTAGCTCACTCCGTTGTTTGCGAGCAGCGCGAGTAGTTCCTCGGTCGACGCTGCGATGCCGTCCTTCTTGCTCGCGTGGTGGCTCTCGATTTCGCAGAGGCGCGCGTAGATCGGACGGATCGCCTGGACCGCGCTGCGGTCCGGCGTTCGGCGATTGGAGTGGAACCCGATGATCTTGCCCGCTGCATCGAACGTCGGCGTGACGTGCGCGAGCACCCAGTAGTGATCGCCATTCTTCGTCAGGTTGACGACATACGCGAAGATCTCGTCGCCACGCTGGATGGTTTCCCAGAGCAGATGGAAGACGCAGCGCGGCATCTCCGGATGGCGGATCATGTTGTGCGGCATTCCGAGCACTTCGCTGGCGCGATAGTCCGCGACCTTCAGGAAGACGTCGTTCGCGTAGGTGATGCGGCCCTTCGTGTCGGTCTTGCTGACGATGATCTCGTCGTCGCCGAAGAAGACCTCGCGGCCTGTGGGTGTCATGCGATTCATGGTGCGTGTGCGCGGAATGCGCAGTGCGCGTGTGTCGACGCAAGAGCTGCTGTGGCTAGATGAGTCGGTGTGCTTAGTCGTGCGTAGCGCAGAGGGGCCGCAGGCTCCGCCGTAGGCAACTGCACGTCACCGACTGTGGGCCTGCGCTGTTTGCTCGACGGACCATGCTGGTTCGTTGGATTCGGTGTCCGGCGAGCGCTCGTTCCGCAGCCCAGTCTTCGCAGCTGCGCTCTCCGGCGCCTCTCGCATACGCCCCCCGGCTGACCCAGGTCACCACAGAGGCAGTAAGGGCTCCCCGATTCGCATGTCCAACGCGGGAATCCGTTTGCATCGCTTCATGCAAGTGGGGGGAGCCGACGAAAGGGCCCCCGTTGCACGGTTTGCATCGCGATGAGCATCGCTTGCAAGCGCGCAGCGGAATCCCTCACGAGCGAACGCCAGACAGAGCATCGAGGCCTCAATGAACGAGATGGATGAAGTCCTGAAGGAGTTCCTCGTCGAGAGCTACGAGAACATGGACCGGCTCGACCGGGATCTCGTGTCCCTCGAGGAGCGCCCGGACGACAAGCAGATCCTGGGCTCGATCTTCCGCACGATCC
>CAIYFF010000103.1 GCA_903925435.1 uncultured Planctomycetota bacterium
CACCGCGCAGAATCCGACCCACACGTTCACGTCGACTGCGCCGGTGCAGACCGTGAGGCTGACGACCAGTCGCCTCTGCGGGCCGTCCGCCACGGTGACGAAGCAAGCGTTCACGACGATGTCGCTGACGATCCCCGGTTCCGCGACGGCGGGCTCGCTGGGCACCGCGCCGTTCGGTGCGGGCTACTGGTTCAACATGACCGTGACCGAGCCCTCGGGCATCACGCTCCACGGCATGTCGCTGTCGGGCGGCGGCAACACGACGGGAACGGGCAGTCTGTATGTGTCCAACCTCGGTTGGTCTGGCCGCACGGCTTCCTCGGCTGGCTGGCAGCTCAACCAGATCGGCACTGCGGTGCGCCCTGCGAGTGGTCCGTTCTGGTTCGTGACGTTCACTGAGCCGAAGCACTACGGCCCGGGCACCTACGGCTTCTACATGCACCTTCTCGGTGCGCTGCCTGTGTCGGCGACGATCGTCGCGAGCTATGGCAACGCGGACATCACGGTCAACCCAGGCGCGGTGCAGGTCGGCGCGACCCCGTTCGCGGGTGGCGCGCTCTCGACGCGCATGCACACCGGCGAGTTCCTCTACACGAAGTCGAGCTTCGACGGCCGCGCGAACAGCGGTTGGACGGGCAGCGGGTGTGTTGGAACGCTCGGCCAGAGCGCCGCGATTCCGACGAGTCAGCCTGTGGTGGGCGGCACGTTCTCGATCGACTTCACCAACGTCCCGTCGAATGTCGTGTTGATCGCCTGGGGATTGAGCCGCAGCAACGCGGGTGGCGCGCCCCTGCCGCTCGACTTGACGGCGCTCGGCTACACGAATTGCAGCCTTCGCGTGAGCACGGACATCGCAATCCTCGTGGCGTTCTCGGCGACGAACACGGTGACGTGGTCCACGGGCATTCCCAACGACCCGTTCTTGATCGGCGTGCCGTTCTACAACCAGGCGCTCGTCCTCGATCCGGCGCTCAACGTCGGTGGCGCCTCGCTGTCGGATGCGACGAGCGCCGTCCTGGGCAACTGAACCAGTCTGTTGCAGAGGAATGCGGGGCGCGCATCGGCATCGTCCGGTGCGCGCCCCGTTGCGTTTGCGCCTGGTGCGGCGGCCGACGCACCTCGATAGCGTGTGCAGCATGAATGCACGCGCCGTGCTGCTCCCGTTCCTGTTCCTCGCGCCGTCGCTCCTCGCACAGGTCGATCTCGCGCAGTTCGAAGCGATCAAGATGGAGGGCTTCGAGAAGTCGCGCGTGATGGCGCACCTCGACCATCTCGTCAATCGCATCGGGCCGCGGCTCACGTCGTCGGACAACTTGACGATCGCGTGCGAATGGGCGCGCGACGAGTTCGCGGCGATGGGGCTCAGCGATTCGCGGCTCGAGCAGTGGGGCGAGATGGAAGTCGGCTTCAACCGCGGGCCATGGTGGGGCCGCATCACGGCGCCGATCGAGAAGGAGCTCGTGTTCGGCACCGACGCGTGGAGCGCGGGCACGAAGGGACCGGCGCGCGGCTCTGTGGTGCTGTCGCCGAAGACCGAAGAAGAGCTCGCGGCGATGCGCAGCAAGATCAAAGGCGCATGGGTGCTCGGCGTTCCAGGCGCGTTGCTGACGAAGGTCGCGGACGCGGTCGACGAGGAAGGCGGCCTCGGCATCGTTGCGACGACGCGCGATCACCTCGTGCAGACGAGCGGCAACTCGCGTCTCGCCTGGGCCAAGTTGCCCAAGACCGTCGTCGTGCGCGTGCGCAAGGACCTCTACGAGGAGATGCGCGCGATGGCCGAGGAGGGCAAAGCGGTGGAGGTCGAGTTCGACGTGCAGAACCACTTCCGCAAGGGCCCGATCCCGCAGTTCAACGTGATCGCCGACATCCGCGGAACGGAGAAGCCCGATGAATACGTCGTCGTCGGCGGCCACATCGACAGCTGGGACGGCGCATCGGGAACGACCGACAATGGCACCGGCACCGCGACGACGATGGAGGCCGCGCGCATCCTGATGGCGATCGGCGCAAAGCCGCGTCGTTCGATCCGCTTCATGCTATGGGGCGGCGAAGAACAAGGCCTGCTCGGCTCGCGCGCGTGGGTGCAGGCGCACAAGGATGAGATGGGCAATTACTCGGCGTGCCTCGTGCACGACGGCGGCACCAACTACGTGTCGGGCATCGCCGGCATGAAGGAGATGCGGCCGCAGCTCGATACCGCGTTCGCGCACGTGCTGAAGATGGGCGGCGAGTTGAAGTTCGCGATCCGCGAGATCGATGCGTTCCGGCCGATCGGCAGCGACCACGAGGCGTTCACCGCGGTCGGCGTCCCGGGCTTCTTCTGGGACCAGGCTGGACGCGCGGACTACAACCACACGCACCACACGCAATACGACACGTATGCGGCGGCGATCCCCGAGTACCAGATGCACACCGCGGTCGTCGTCGCGACGGGCGCGCTCGGCATCGCCAACCTGCCCGACATGCTGTCGCGCGAGAACATGAAGGTGGAGCGAGGCTTCGGCGGCATGCGCAACCGTTCGCGCCGCACGCTCGGCGTCGAACTCGGCGACGATGGCGTCACGATCTCGGGTGTCACCGCCGACAGCGTTGCGGCGAAGTCCGGACTGCTCGCGGGCGACAAGCTCATGCAGGTCGACGACATCAAGATCGCGGGCCAGGATGACCTGCGCCGCGCGCTCGCAGCCGGCGGCGTCGAGAAGGCCATTGTCGTGCTTCGCGCTGGCGCAGAAGTGAAACTGCAGGCGAAGTTCGAGCGCTGATCGAACGCTTCGCCTATCCGCTCAGCCGTCGCGGCGCGTAGTGCGCGGCGGCACGGCGCACGCGCCGCTGCTCGGCACGAGTTGCGCGAGCAGCATGCCGGCGAAGAGTCCGATCACTGGCCCCGGTTCGAATGCGAACGCCCAAAGGGCGGCAAATCCCAGCGCGAGGCAGAG
>CAIYFF010000104.1 GCA_903925435.1 uncultured Planctomycetota bacterium
CGCGAGGTCGATGGCCGAGACGTCCTTGAACTTGCCGAAGCCGGGCGTGCCCGAGTATTCGGCCATGGCGGTGCGTGCGCCGCCGACGATCACGAGGTCAGAATGCATCCGCGGAGCATCGAAGATCCCAGCGGACGGCGCAAGTTTGCGGTCGGCGAGCCGAACGTATCCGAGGCCCCCTTCCCGCCCGGCGTGTCAGGAAGCCATCGGCCGCTGCCGTAGATGGTTCACGATCGCGCGGTCGAGCGACTTCCGCGTCAGGTCCATCGCGAGCCACCGCTGGACCAGCGAGCGCTCCATCTCCTCGAGATCCGTCCACAGCGCACGCAGCGATTGCGGCGAGCCGGAGCCGCGAGCCGCTCGCTCGGGCTGCCACTTGCGCAGCTCGCCCTGCACCTCGGCGAGGGCTCGGGCAAGCTCTGCGAGCTCGCGCCGACACCCGGCGCGTTGGTCCATCAACAACGAGAGACTCGTGCGGGCCATCATGCGACGCCTCCAGGGCGCGGGTCCGCGCCCACTCGTCCAGTAGGAACGGATGCGGAGTCGGTAACCACAATCGCAGCCGCAGGGGACCGATTGGCGCACGCGGCGCGTTCGTGCGAAGCTGAAGCCATGCGGAAGATCCTCGTCCTCCTGATCGCCGCGGCCCTCTCGCTCTGCACGGGCTGCGCCAACTTCAACATCTACTCCGAGGCGCAGGAGAACGCGCTCGGGCTCGAGGCCTACGGCGAGGCCACCAAAGAGTATCCCGTGATCACAAGCGGGCCCGACTACGACATGGTCCAACGCGTCGGCCGCCGCATCGCGGACGCATCGGGCAAGGCCTACGAATGGGAGTTCAAGCTGCTCCGCGCCGATGACATGGTCAACGCGTTCTGCCTGCCCGGCGGCAAGGTCGCGGTCTACACCGGCATCCTCCGCTACACGCAGAATGAGAACGGGCTCGCCGCGGTGATGGGCCACGAGGTCGCGCACGCGACGATGCGCCACGGCGGCAAGCGCATGACCAATGCGATGATCCTGCAAGCGACCGCCGCTGCAGTCGGCGTCGGCATATCGATGTCGGAGATGTCCGAGGAGGCGCAAGCGGGCCTGATGGCCGCATTCGGCATCGGTGCGCAAGTCGGCGTGTCGCTGCCGTTCAGCCGCGGACACGAGACCGAGGCCGACCTCGAAGGGATCCGCTACGCAGTGCGCGCCGGCTACGACCCGTATGAAGCCGTGCGGTTGTGGGAGCGCATGGCCGAGGGCGGCAACGGCGGCCCTGAGTGGCTCAGCACGCATCCCGACTCGATCGGCCGCGCCAAGAAGTTGGAGCAAGAGATCCCGCGCATCCTGCAGGAAGAGGGCAAGAGCGCGCCTGCGCCGCAGCAACCGACCGCGCCGATGAAGCAGATCCGCCGCTGAGGAGCTTCGCCCGGACCGCGCCGAAAAGTCGATGGCACGGACCGGTCCCGGCGGCCCTCCATGCTGGGCTCGCAATGCGTCGAAAGCGTTCCAGGTCCGGAACGCCCTTCGCAACGAGCATGACAACTCACCAACGCGGCTTCACTCTCGTAGAACTCCTCATCGTCGTCGCGATCATCGCGGTGATCGCGGCCATCGCGATCCCGAGCCTGTTGAGCGCGCGCTCTTCTGCCAACGAGAAGACCGTCGCTGCCACGTTGCGCGCGATCGTCACGGCGCAGCAACTCGCGCGCACCAACTCGACGATCGACGTCAATCGCAACGGCCAGGGCGAAGCCGGTTCGCTCGCCGAACTCGCAGGCTACGAAGTGCTGCGCGGCAGCACGTCGACGCTGCGTCCTGCGGTGTTGTCTGCGTCGCTCGGCGACCTCGATGCCAACGGCTACGCCGAGACGCATGGCTTCTACTTCGCGTTGTATCTGCCGGACAACACGGGCCGCGGCATCGTCGCGTCGAGCGCCAATCTGACCAACGTCGATAGCTCGCTTGCAGAGTCGTATTGGACCTGCGTCGCATGGCCGCGCGACCGCAACGTGCAGGGCTATGGCACGTTCTTCACCAACCAGACGGGCGACATCCTCGTCGCCAAGGGCGCGACCTACAGCGGCACCAACAACGTGCCGCCTGCCGGTTGCGCGATGCTCGGCGTGCCCGTGGACCAGATCGCAGCGCAAGCATCCGCAGCGGGCGCAGCGGACGGCATGGGCGCCGACGGCAACACGTGGCGCGTCGTTCCGTGAGTCGATCGACTCACTCGTAACGAACGGAACTCGCTGGATCCTGCGCCGCAGCCCGGTGCGCCGGGATCCACGACGCGACGACGCCGACGACGAGCCCGACCACGGGCGCCAGCGTCATCCACACGAACGGCAGCACGACGGGCGCGTCGAGCGCCGCGATGCGATTGAGGCCGGAGATCAGCAACTGCGCCATCGGCACGCATAGCAAGACGGCGAGCAGCGAACCGAGACCGCCGATCACGAGCCCTTCGAACAAGAGGCTCTTCTTGAGCGACGACGCGCCGACGCCGAGCGCACGCAAGACGCCGAGTTCGCGCGAACGCGCCAACGCAGCGATCGTCATGCCGTTGAGCAACCCGGTCGCCGCGAGCACGAGGATCAACAGCAGCAGCACTTCGAACAGACGGAAGTCGCGTTCGACGTCGTGAAGGTGGTAGCCGGTGACGTAGTTGCCGGTCTTGTAGCGAATGAGATCTGGCACACGGTCGCGCAAGCGCGCGCCGACGACGTCGGGATCCGCGCCCGGAGTCAGGCACAACGTGACGTGTTGCACGATCGCGCCCGCGATGCAGAAGTCGCGCTGCAACCAGTGCGGCGACGCGATGGCCCAAGCCTGCTCGGACGGCGCGTAGCCCGACTTGTCGCTGACATGCAGCACCTCGTAGCTGACGGGAGTCTGGTTGCGATCGCGCAACGACACCAGCGAACCTTCGCGCCACCCCATCTCGAGTGCGAGTCGCCGCGAGCAGACGATCGTGCGCGCTTTGTCATCGACATAACGCCGCACCTTGTCCTGATCGCCTTCGAGCGCGCCGCCGACGCGAGCCGCGTGCTGCACATCGATGCCGCGCAGCAAGAACGGGCCGTGGAATTCGCCTTGGATCGGCACGACGTCGTCGACGCCAGGGATGTCGCGCCACTTCGCGCACTCCTCCACAGTCCGCGGGCTCACTTCGGCGAACGCGCGGCCCTGCAACGCCGCCACCGAGAACAAACGCACATCGCCTTGCAGCGACGCAGTGATCGTCTCGAGACCCAAGAATGCGAGTAGCACCGCTGCGATGCCGACCGTCGACGCCGCGATGCGACCCGATTGGCGCGCGATGCTCTTGCCGCACAGCCATGCGGCAAGCGGCGCGAACAACGACAGTGGCAACAGCAACAGCCGACCGAAGAGCGCCACGGCGACCGGCGCGATCAACAACAGACCGCCGACCGCGGCGAGCATGCCCGCCATCTCGAGCAACACGAACAACGTCTCGCGACCTTCCTCGGAGACGAGCGGCGTCATCGCGAGGTATGCCGCAGGCAGCACGAGCACGAGCAGCAAGAACAGCCAGCGATTGACGCCGGCGAGCAAGTCGGCGTCGCCGCCTTGGTCCGTTCCTTGTTGCCGCAGGATCCACAGCGCTGGCAACTGGCGCGCGCGCCACAGCGGGAACGCTGCGCCTGCGAGCGTGAACACCACGCCGAGCGCGAACGTGCCCACGATCGGAGCGATCGGCAACTCGAACACGAGCCACTCCTTGGCTCCGCCGAGCGAACTGATCTGCGCGCTGCGCAGCATTGCCGCGAGCAACACGCCGAGCAGCACGCCGAGCGCGGAGCCCAGGATTCCGAGCAGCAGCGCGTCGAACAAGAAGATGCGCCCCACCGCGCCGCGGCTCGCGCCGATGCAGCGCAACAGGCCGAGCATGCGCACGCGCGCGACCAGCGAATGCGACAGCGTCTGGAACACGACGAACATGCCGAGCAGCAGCGCGAGGCAACCGAGGATCTTGATGCCGTTGCGGAACGCGCGCTCGTCTGCGCCTTCGCCGAGTTGCGCCGCGCGCTCGTCGGCGACGACGTAGCCAGCGCTCACGAGCTCGTTGCGCAACCGATCGAGGTCCGCGCCGTACACGCGGCGGATCTGGAAGCGTTCCGGCGTCGGCGTCGGAAAGTTGCGCGCGATTCCGATCGGCGCGACCGCGACCTGCCCAAAGTTGCGGCGGCCCATGCGCAGCGGCGCTGCGATGCCCTTCACCACGACTTCGACGCGCGCAAGTTCGCGCTCGGGTTCGGGCATCGGCACGAGCTGACCGTCGCGACACTCGTAGCGCACAGAACGCGCGGCCTCCTCGATCGCGATGCGATCACCGGGCGCCACGGCGAGCAATCGGGCGGCCTCGGCGCCGAGCAGGATCGCCTTGCCCTCGTCGCCGGGCTCGAGGTCTGCACCCGACTCCAGCGCGTAGTGATCGAACTCACGTGCGTTGCCTGGCTCGATGCCGAGCAACTCGGCGTCGACGCTGCCCGACGTGGAGCGCAGCAACGCCTTGCCCTCGCGCCACACCGTCGCGGCTTCGATCTTGGAGCGCGCGCGCAAGTCCGCGAGCACCTCCGCAGTCGCGCGCCCTTCGACCGGCATCGCTTCGAGATCGACCGGCCCGCGTTCGAGGCTCTGCTGCAGGAAGCGCGTTTGGATCGTGTTGTGGTCCATCACGAAGATGGCCACCACGATCGCGACGCCGAGTGCGATGCCGAGCAGCGTGAGCGCCGTCCGAAGACGGTTAGATGCCCAGTGCTTCCAGACGACGAAAGACGTCAGCGACATCGAAAGGGCCTCCGGTAAGCGATTGCTCTTTCTGCATCGCGCCATCGTGAAGGAACAGCACGCGATCCGCAGCCGCGGCGTCGCGAGGGTTGTGCGTGACGAGCAGGATCGCCGTGCCGAGGCGCGTGCGCACCGAGTCGAGCAAGCGCACCACTTCTTCGCCGTGCTTGCTCGACAAGTTGCCCGTCGGCTCGTCGCACAACAGCAGCGGAGGCTCCGCAGCGAGCGCGCGCGCAATCGACACGCGCTGCATCTCGCCGCCGGACAACGCGATCGGCCGACGATCGGCGAGCTTCTCGATCGACAGCATCGAGAGCAATTCGCGCACGCGGTCGCGGTGCTTCTTGAGGCTCGCGCCGAGGATGCGCAGCGGCAACGTGACGTTCTCCATCACCGTGAGGTCCGGCAGCAGATGGAAGAACTGGAAGATGAAGCCGATCTTGCTGCGACGCAGCGCAGCGAGCCGTTCCTCATTCGCATCGCCAAGCCGTTCGCCGAGCAGCAGCACGTCGCCTGCAGAAGGCGGCTCCAGGCCCGCAAGCACGTGGAGCAGCGTCGACTTGCCGGAACCCGATGGCCCCATGATCGAGACGAACTCGCCCGCATCGACGCGGAACGAGACGTCCTTCACGATCGGAACCTGCTGCCGATCCACCGTGCGGAAGCGGAACACGTTGCGCGCCTCGAGCACCGCGGTCTGCGTCGCCGATGCGAACACAGAGGGCTCGTTCCCAGGACTCGTGGTCATGGCGCGACATCATGCCGCGCCACGGCTGCGATGCTGCGACCGAGTGCGATTCCGGCACTCGGTCGCAATGCGACCCTCAGCGCTTCTTCACTCCGATCGCCACCGCGGCGCCGGCGCCCGAGCCGACCTTGCCATCCGCCGCAAAGGAGCCCGCGGGTGCACCACCAAACGCGAACGAGACCGCGAGCACTTGCTCCTCGACGTAGCGCGCGTGCGCTCGCAGCGACGCCTCGGTCGCAGCGTCGGTCGCGACCCACAGCTCGATGCGGTCGCTGACGTGAAGGCCCGCGTCCTTGCGCGCCTGCTGCACGAGGCGCACGAAGTCGCGCGCACAGCCTTCGCTCTCGAGCTCGGCGGTCACCTCGGTGTCGAGCGCGAGCACGACATCGTTGGACGACAACGCAGCTGCCGTGATGCCTTCCTTCGGCGCCAACTGCAGCACGTATTGGCCTTTCTCGAGCACGGCCCCACCGAGGTGCGCGCGATCGCCTTCGACCTTCCACGCGCCGCTCTTCGTCGCCGCGAGCACGTCCTTCATCCTGCCACCGAGCACGGGACCGAGAGCCTTTGCGTCGACCTGGAGGCGGAAGCTGCCAAACGCCGCGATGTCCGATGCAAACTCGACGCGCTTCACGTTGAGCTCGTCCTGCAACAGGTGCGTGAACGGCGCCATCTTGGAAGCGTCTGCGCCCGCGAGCGTGACCTTGGGCAACGGCAAGCGCGTGCGCAGCTTCTTGTGCTCGCGCAACGCAAGCCCCACCGAGCACGCGTCGCGCACGCGATCCATCTCGCGCACCAAATCGACGTCGAACGGCAGCTCGCTCGCGTTTGGCCAATCGCACAAGTGCACGGACCGCTCGCCGGTGAGGCCAAGGTGCACCTTCTCGGTCAGCATCGGCAGCAGCGGCGACGCGGTGCGGCACAACGTGACGAGGCACGTGTAGAGCGTGTCGTACGCGTCCTGCCGATCCTCGGCGCCGGTCTCGCCCCAGAAGCGCTCGCGGCTGCGACGGATGTACCAGTTGTTGAGCGCGTCGAGGAAGTCCTTCACGACCTGGCATGCGCCCATGAGGTCGTATGCGTCCATGCACGACTGCACGCCGTCCACCATCTGCCGCGCCTTGCCGAGCGCGTAGCGATCGAGCACAGCCGTCTGGTCCGTGCGGTGCTTCGCCTTCACTCCGTCGGTGTTCGCGTAGAGGGTGAAGAAGTAGTAGGCGTTCCAGATCGGGTTGAGCACGAGGCGCACGACCTCGCTGATCTGCTTGCCGTCCTTCTGGATCTGCAGGTCGCCACCGCGAAGGATCGGCGAACTCATCAAGAACCAACGCAGCGCGTCGGCGCCCGTCGTCTTGAACAACTCCACCGGATCCGGGTAGTTGCGCAGCGACTTCGACAGCTTCTGGCCGTGCTCGTCGAGCACCACGCCGTGGCAGATCACGTTCTTGAATGGCGGCTTGTCGAACAACGCCGTCGACAACACGAGGAGCGTGTAGAACCAGCCGCGCGTCTGCGCGACGTATTCGACGATGAAGTCGGCGGGCGAATGCGTCTCGAACCAATCGCGGTTCTCGAACGGATAGTGCACCTGCGCAAACGGCATCGACCCGGACTCGAACCAGCAGTCGAGCACCTCGGGCACGCGGCGCATCATCGACTTGCCAGTCGGATCGTCGGGGTTCTTGCGCACAAGCGAGTCGACGAACGGGCGATGCAGGTCCGTGACCTTGACGCCGAAGTCGCGCTCCATCTCGGCGATCGAGCCGTAGACGTCGGTGCGCGGATACTTGGGATCGTCACTCTTCCACACCGGGATCGGCGCGCCCCAGTAGCGATTGCGGCTGATCGACCAATCGCGCGCGTTCTCGAGCCACTTGCCGAACTGCCCGTCGCGGATGTGCTCGGGGATCCAGCGGATCGTCTGGTTGTGCGCGATCATGCGATCCTTGATCGCCGTGACCTTGACGAACCACGCGCCCGGCAGCGCCTTGTAGATCAGCGGTTCGCGCGTGCGCCAGCAGTGCGGATAGTTGTGCTCGTAGGTGACGTGGCGCAGCAGCACGCCGCGGTCCTTCAGGACCTTGATGATGTCCTTGTTGGCGTCGAAGACGAGCGTGCCCTGCCACTGCGGGACCTCGCTCGTGTAGCGACCGAGGTCATCGACCGGGCACACGAGTTCGATGCCGTTCTGCTCGCACACCTTTTGGTCGTCTTCACCAAAGCCCGGCGCCATGTGCACGACGCCCGTGCCTTCTGCGGTGTCGACGAATTCGCCGCCGAGCACGACGAAGCAGTTCTTGCGGCCTGCGAAGTACGGGAACAACGGCTCGTAGGCGCGACCGATGAGGTCCTTGCCCTTGCACGCGCCGATCTGCTCGAAGCCGTCGAGCTCCTTCTTGTAGTTGGCGACCGTCGCCTGGCCGATCACGTAGCGCACGTCGCCCTTCTGCAGGATCGCGTAGTCGATCTCGGGGCCGACCGCGAGCGCCAGGTTGCTCGGCAGCGTCCACGGCGTCGTCGTCCACACGAGCATCGACATCGGGCCAACGTCCGAGGCCTTGGGCAACAAGCGGAACGCGACGGTGATCGCAGGGTCCTGCCGCGGCCGCGTCGCATCGTCGATGCGCGTCTCGAAGTTGCTGACCGGCGTCTGCATCGACCACGAGTACGGCATCACGCGCTGCCCTTCGTAGACGAGGCCCTTGTCGAACAACGTCTTGAAGGCCCACATCACGCTCTCCATGTAGGAGAGGTCCATGGTCTTGTAGTCGCGGTCGAAGTCGACCCAGCGCGCCTGGCGCGTGACGTAGTTGCGCCACTCGCTCGTGTAGCGCAGCACGCTCTTCCTGCAGGCATCGTTGTACTTGTCGATGCCGAGCTTCAGGATCTGCTCCTTGCCGCTGACCTTGAGCTCCTTCTCCGCCTCCATCTCGGCGGGCAAGCCGTGGCAGTCCCAGCCGAAGCGGCGCTCCACGCGGCGACCGCGCATCGTCTGGTAGCGCGGCACGACGTCCTTCACGAAGCCCGTCAGCAAGTGCCCGTAGTGCGGCAGTCCGTTGGCGAACGGAGGACCGTCGTAGAACACGAACTCGTTCTCGCCCTCCTTCCGCTGGTCGATCGACTGCTGGAACGTGCCGTCTTGCTGCCAGCGCTGCAGGATCTCTTCCTCGATGGCGGGGAAGTTCGCTTGCGCCTGGACCACGGGGTAGTGCGCTTTCTTGCTCGACGGCTCGGTCATGAGGCCGAGCAGTGTGGCGACTGCGCGCGCCTTGGGCAAATGCGCGTTGTGGCGGAGACGCGGTAGCCTGCGCACCGTGCCGGTTCTCTTCGCCTTGCTGCCAAACGAGTGCGCGCCCGACGCCGTCCTCGCGGCGATGCCGGAAGACGTCCGCAGGACGACGCCTGTCCGCGTCTACCCGGTGGCGTCGGAACGGCGGCACTTCGTGAGCCTCGTGCGCGACGGCCGCGACCCAAACGCAACGCGGTGGCGGCGCGGGGTCGTTCGCTGCGTGCTCGGCGGTTCGGCGATCGGTTGTGCAACTGCGAGCACGCTCGAACTGGGCTTTGGCATGTTCGACGGGATGGTCGGCTTGGCGTTCGCGTTCGGCGCTGCAGTCGGGGCGTTCCTCGGCGCCTTCACCGCGGCGATGACGGGCACCGAACG
>CAIYFF010000105.1 GCA_903925435.1 uncultured Planctomycetota bacterium
CATGACTCCGCGCATCTGCTCCTGTGCGTTCTGGAAGTCCGGCGCGGTGGCGCGCGCATTGACGAGCGTGTCGGCGTGGATGCGCAGCATCTCGAGCAACGCCTTCGGCCCCTGGCCGCCGACGCGCTGCTCGACGCGCATACGCGAGATTTCTGCGTTGATCCGATCCAGGGTCTCCTGGGCCGATGCACGGAACGCGGCCTCTGCTGTGCTGCGTTCGGCTGCCTGCATGCGGAGGTCAGTCAACTCGGCGGCCGAGCGATACTGGAGGTAGCCGAGGCCGAGCACGCTGACGGCGAGAAGGGCGCCCAGCATGGTGCGAGTCGGGGAGGAGGGGGTCGACATGGGTGGGGCAGGCTAGCCACATGCCGGCATCGGGTCACCAAGGCGGCGACCTGCGGGAGCGCCTGGTCGCCGGGTGTTCGATCTCGCACAGTTGGCGGGCGGATCTTGTTCGGTGTCGATCCACCTGTCGGCCGCGCGCTTGCTGCTGGCGACCAGGCGGTGGGTGGGTTCGCCGATGGGACGGGGCATTTTGCGCGGTCTGCGACGGGGATGGTCCCCGGTCGAAAGTCGGGCGGCATAGAACTTGACGCGTTCACAGTTCAATCGGCCTCATCCTGGGGCCATCCGATGCGCGATAGAGGTCTTCGAGACGGTATGCGTACCCAGTCCCACAGTCCTGGCAGCTTGCGATGCACCGAGCTACGGTGCGCCGTTGGTCCTGCGTCCGTGGCTACGGAACTGTTCGCGTCCGAACCGTTTGTGCTAGCATGCGCGACCCCTCTCGCGAGCCGTCTCCCCTCTGGCTCGCTCGCAACGCGGCAACCCTAGTCCCTTGTCGATACGGATTTCGAGGCACTCGATGCATTCCCGACTCTCCGTCGCCCGCACCTTTGGTGGCCGTTCTATTCGCGCCATCGCCTCTGGCTCGCTCCTGCTCGGGGCTGCTCTGACGTTCGCAGCCTGCTCGGGCGGCGGCACGTCGACCTCGGACGCTCGCGTGAACAGCCTCTGCAGCGGCTCTGCCGCTGACTTTGTCTGCCTCGAGGCCTGCAGTTTGGGATGCCGCACGTCGAACTCGTCCAACGCGAGTTCGGTCATCGCGTGCGAGATCACCGACATCGCGCAGAACGAGAACATCGTGCTGCGTTTCAGCCAGCCGATCGATCCGCGGTTCGTCGACACCTCGACGATTCAGTTCCGCACGGCGTCGGGCGCCGAGCCGGTGGGCCAGTTCCTGGTCAACGGCAACATTGTCGAGTTCAAGCCGCAGGTGCTGACCCAAGGCTCGCAGAGCTTCTTCGGGTTCCAGGCCGGTGAGAGCTACACGATGCTGATCCCGGTCGGTGGCCAGAACACGCTCCGCTCGACTGCGGGCGATCCGCTGCTGAACGCGGTGTCGTGCACGCTTCGGGTGACGCGCGGCATCATCGACCTCAACGGCGTGGCTCCGAGCGCTGAACTGGTGCAGCCGACGCTGCTCGAAGAAGTGCCGCTCGACTCCGTGATCCAGCTGCGATTCAACGAGTTGATCGACGCAACGCCGTTCATCGGCGCGGTCGGCTCCAACGCGCCGGTGTCGTTCTCGGTGGCGCGCACGCTCAATCAGGGCGGCACCCGGATCTGCAGCCCCGAGGTCACGCAAATCGCCGGTTCGGTTCGCGTCGACCAGGTTGCCGCGATCTCGGCGTCGGTGGTGACCTTCACGCCGGCGGCGAGCTTGCCGACCAACTCGTGCGTCCGCGTCTCGGTTACGAGCCGCGTGCAGGATCTGTCGGGTCGCCCGGCCGAGCCGCAAGTCTTCGAGTTCCGCACGCTGCAGGCAGCGCTGACGGAGCGTTCGGTGGTGGAGGAGTTCGATAACGCGGACTTCCTCGACGCCAATGCATCGGCCGGCACGTGGGAAGGCGGCCTCGCAACCTTCGCGCAGGTCGGTGGCGATGGTCGCCATGGTCCGTTCTCGCTCGCGCTCGCGACGCAGCTCCCCAACCAGGGCGCGCTGCGCGTGTTCGAACTCAACACGAACAACACGGTGATCCCGGCGGCCAGCACGGTCGGCGGCGCGCCGCTCACGGTCACGGACGGCAAGTTCCAGTTCACCGAGATGGTGTTGCCGTCGGACGTGAAGTTGGTCTTCTCGGGCACCGCGACGCCGCAGATCGCGGTGCGCGGACGCCTGCAGATCGATGGCGTCATCGACGTCAGTGGCGAGTCGCTGCTCTACTTCGAGAGCGCAAACCTCTCGGCGCTGCCCGGCCAGCCCGGTGGCCGCGGTGGCATCGGCGGCGCGAACGGCGGTGCGGGCGGCACTCGTTGCATCGGCGCGGGCGCGCTGCCAGCCAACGCGGGACAGAATGGCTTCGATGCGCGCGTTCCGAGCGGGCACGCCTACGCCGCGCAAGTGGCCAACACCGGCGGTCGCGGCTCGGGCGTGTTCCCGGCCACCGGCCTCAGGACCAGCCTCGTGTTCCCGCCGGCCTCGGCATTCACGGACTACGTGATGCAGACGACGTCGGGCGGCGGCGGCGGTGGTTTGGTTGCTCTGGGTGGCCAGGGCCGCGCGGTCTCGAACCAGGCGGATCCTTCTGGCAACGGGCAGACCCGTACCGACTTCCTCGGCTCGCCGTCGGCGGGCGGCACGTCGGCCCCGTTCTACACGGTGCCAGTTGGCGCACAGAGCCTGCTCCACTACCAGGTTGGTGGTTCGGGTGGCGGTGGTGCAGGTAGCCACGCAGCGCTGATGAACAAGACGTTGGCGCTCGCTCCGACCGGCAACTGGGCTCCGGGCAGCGGCGGTGGTGGCGGCGGTGGCGTGATCGCGCTGCGCGCGGGTCGCCAGCTTCGCATCAATTCGCTGGCTCGCATCCTCGCGTCGGGTGGTTCCGCAGGAACCTCGCCCGCGACGCAGACTGCCGTTGCGCAGTCGGCTCCAGGTGGCGGCGGCTCGGGCGGCAGCATCCTGCTGCAGTCGGCCGGCACGGTCGAGATCACGGGCACGGTGGACGTTCGCGGCGGCGCCGCGGGTCGTCTGTCGCGCGGCACGCTTCCGTCGGCCCCGCCGCACGGCGGCACGGTCCTCGTCGAGGGCGGTGCTGGTAGCCCGGGCATCCTGCGCCTCGAGGCGTTGGGTTCGCCCACGGTGTCGTTGCTGCCGAACGCGCAGCCGGCCGCGACCGTCGACAACGTCGGTCCGCTTGCCGACACCGATACGCGGGTTGCCTTCCAGTCGACCTTCTACTCGACGGGCCAGCCGTTCGGCCCCGAGTTCGTGCGCTACGAGATCCGCGCGCGCATCAATGGCCAGCCCGTGGTGTTCAGCGATGACCCCTCGGTTGGCGCTCCCGCACGTCCGGGCTTCGGCCCGCTGGAAGTGTGGTGGCAGGGTGTGCGCCTCGACCTCGAGACGGGTGCGATCGACCAGGTCGATCTGCTTACCCGCCAGTGGCGGCCCTCGGTCGGCTTCGGCCCGGGCAGCCTCGCGCTCGACAACCGCAACGCCTTCCGGTTCCAGTTGATCCTCGACCGCACGAGCGTCACCGACGTCGTCATCGAGAGCGTCAAGGTCATCTACCGCGTCTGACCTGAGCGCAGAACCCCATCCCTATTCGCATCGTCGCCCTGGCAGTCACCCAATCGAACGTTCCATGAGCCTGTTCTCGCGATCGATCGTCGTTCTCAGCGGGTTGTCCGCGTTGTTCCTCGCCGGCTGTTCGGGCGGCTCGTCCTCAACCGGTTCTGCGGGCATCAGCCCAACAGTGCGCTGCCCGAATCCCTCGGATTCGTTCTGTTTGCTGTCGTGCGACCTGGGCTGCTCGTCCTCGGGCTGTCTTGTCACGCGCATCGCAGAGAACCAGCGGCTGCGCTTCAGCTTCAACCAACCGCTTCTGACGGGCTCGGTCACGAATGGCAGCGTCTCGATCCGCACGACCACTGGCGAGTCGCCGGATGGCACGCTGATCGTCGACGGCAGCACGGTGACGTTCCAGCCGTCGATCTCGGTTGCCAACGGCATCAGCTCGTTCGGCTTCCGTCGCGGCGAGACCTACGTGATCACGTTCACGAACGGCGGCCTGGGCGTGAAGTCGCAGTCTGGCCAATCGCTGCGTGAGTCCTTCAGCTGCACCGTGGTTGCCAACAACGGCATCCAGGATGAAGACGCCGCGCCGCCGCGCGCGGAGCTGATTGCGCCGACCAACCTCCAGGCTGCGCCGATCGACTCGACGATCGTGTTGCGTTTCTCGGAAGTCGTGGACACCACGGCCTTCCTGCAGCCGATCAGCGCGAGCACGCCGATTCGCTACGTGCTGCGCCGTTCGCGCGTGCCTGCTGGCAGCACGACGCGTGAGTGCAACATCGACAGCGAGGCGATCCAGGTCGAAGGCCTGCCGGTCGTGTCGCTCGACTCCGTCAACGGTCGGCCGGTCACCGTCATCAGCCTCCGCCCGACGCTGGCTCTGCCCGGCCTGTCGTGTCTCGAGATCACGGTGACGAGCGACGTCCGCGACATCTCGGGCCGCGGCGCCGAGGAATCCACCTTCCGCATCATCACGGCTGCGTCGGCGCAGACCGACACGTTGCTGATCGAGCAGTTCGCCAACGAGACGCGCATGGACACGGATGTGTCCGGTGGCGTGTGGGCGGACGGCGCTCGCCCGGCTCCGCTGGGCGGCGATGGTCGCCACGGCTCGTTCAACGTGACGAACGGCACGGACGTCGGCAACGGCATTTACCAGTGGAACGTCGACAACTTCACGATCCCTGGCTCGCAGACGTTCAACGGCCAGCCGGTGACGATCACGGACGGCAAGTTCTTCTTCTCTGACTTCGTCGTCCCTGCCGGCTCGACGGTCCGCTTCACGGGCACCAACCCGGTCCAGATCTATGTGCGCGGCAAGGTCGAAGTGAACGGCCGCATCCAGGCAAATGGCACGGACCAAGTCACGTTCAACTGCCGCAACCCGCAGTTGACGCTGCCGACCAACCCCGTTCCCGGCCAGCTTGGTTCCGTCGGTGGTCCCGGCGGTGCTCGCGGCGGCCAGGGTGGCGATCGTTGCTTTGGCGCTGGCCCGTTGCCCAACAACAACGGCCGTAACGGCGAAGACCTTCGCCTGCCCGCGGGCCATGCCTATGCCACGGCGGTTGTCGGCACGGGCGGCCGCGGTTCGCCGCTGCATCCAGCACACGGCCTCGACGCCTCGCTGAGTGCGCCGGTCAACACCTACACCAGCGGTGGCGTGTTCAACAGCAACGTCGGCTTCGGCGGATCGGGCGGCGGTTACTCCGCGGTCGGTTCCGTTGCTTCGAACGTTCCTGTTGTCCCGAACGTCGTTCAGATTCTTCCTGCTGCTCCGGTCGCAGGCGGCATCGTGTTCGACCCGCTGCCGATTCCGTCGGCGAGCACGTCGTCGCTTGCGCACTTCCTGATCGGTGGCGCGGGCGGCGGTGGTGGCGGTAGCCATCCGTACATCGGCCTTGCGCCCAACGTCGCGACGTTCAACGCGGATCGCTGGAAGGCCGGTGGTGGTGGCTCGGGTGGTGGCGGTGCGATCGCGTTCCGCGCGGGCCGCAACATCTCGATCGCCGGTGGCGGTCGCCTTGAGATCCGCGGCGGCCGCGGCGCTACCTACAACGGCGACAACCCGACCACTCCGACTCAGGATGCGGTGTCCGCTTCGACCGGTCCGCACTGGGGCATCCCGGTTCCGGGTGGCGGTGGCTCGGGCGGCCCGGCTCTGCTGCAGGCAAGCCGCGACGTCATCATCGACGGCGTGATCGACGCCAGCGGTGGCGTCGGTAGCAACACGGACGGGATCCTGCCAAACACGGGCACGTCCTCGCTCGACATCGACAACCGCGGCGGCAACGGCGCGCCGGGCTTCTACCGCCTCGAGGCCACGGTCCTGACGGCTGCGAACAACGCGAGCAACGTGCCTGCGTTCAACTCGAGCCGCAATGCCGGCGCGCTGCGCGATGTTGATCGCGACACCGCTTCGGGTTGCCGTTCGACGTGGCGTTCGACGGGCTTCGTGTTCCCGCCGGAGTGGCTCCGCTACGAGATGCAGGTCGACGTGGACGGCGACGGCACGGTTGATCGCGTCTACTCGGATGACCCGACGGTGCCGAACAACTTCGGCGCTGCGATCGATCCGCTCGGCCCGGTCACGGTCAAGTTCCAAGGCGCGCGCGTCAACTCGATCGGCGTGCCGGATCCGGCGACGATCCGCCAGTGGCGCGACTTCATCGGTGACTCGATCGGCGTGGGCATCAACAGCGATCTGCCCACGGGCTTCCGCTTCCAGATCCTCTTCAACACGCAGGCGTTCCCGAACTGCGTCGTGAAGCGTCTGACGGTCGTCACGCGCGGCTGATGCAGCGCGGCAACTGGCTCTGGGGCCCCGCTTGGCGCGGCCCCGAGCCTTCTGCAATGAGCGCGGGCCAGCGTCCGCGCCTCGCGTCCCCAGCAGGGTCGATGCGATGAAGGTTCTCCGCGCGCGCCACATCTTCGACGGCGCCCGGTGGATCTCGCCTGGCGAGCTCTCGTGGGACGAAGGCGGCGCCATCCTCGCGGTCCGCCGCGCCCCTCGTGGTGCGCGCATCCGCGACCTCGCCATCTTGCCCGGCCTCGTCAACGCGCATGCGCATCTGCAGCTCGACGCGGTGGGAGAAGCTCCGTCGACTTTCGTCGACTGGATTGGGCAGGTCATGGCCGCACGCGGGCGCACCCAGCCATCCACGCTCGTTGCGAGCGCCGTCCGCAGCCTGCGCGAACTGCTGGACGATGGCTGTACCGCAGTGGGGGAGATCGACAGCTCGGGTCTCTCCAAGAAGGCTTTGCTGCGCGTCCCGTTCGCCGGCCGTTGCTACCAAGAAGTCACCGGCTTCCATCTCGACGCGGCAACTTCGAAGGCACTCGTGGCGGCGCGCAGGCAGGATGGCACGGCGGCGTGCCTCGGCGGCATGTCGCCGCACGCGCCCTACTCCGTGTCTGCTGCGCTGTTCCGTGCGTGCCAATCGACGCGGCAACCGCTGTCCGTGCACGCAGCGGAGTTGCCGGAGGAGCAGCAGTTCTTGCGCGAGGGCACCGGCCCGTTCCGCGAACTGCTCGAGAGGCTTGGCCGCCTGCCGGCTGGATTCTGCGCGCCCAAAGTCGGCGCGATCCGCTGGCTCGAACAACTCGGACTGCTGCGGCCCACGACCTTGCTCGTGCACTGCCAAGAACTCGAACGCGGCGACGCCGCGCGCATCGCAGCCGCAGGCGCGCCGATCGTCGTGTGTCCGGGCACGATGCGCTACTTCGGTCGCCGCCCGCCGCCCGTCCCGGAATGGCTTCGGCGCGGCATCCCGGTCGCCCTTGGCACCGATTCGCGCGCGAGCAACGAGTCGATGTCGATGCGGAGTGAGTTGGCTCGCGCCGCCGCGATGTGGCCCTCGTTGCGCCCACAGGAGTTGTTTGCGATGGCGACGACCCACGGGGGCCTCGCACTGCGTCGCAAAGGGCTCGGTCTGCTGCGCAAAGGCCTCCGCGCGGACTTCTTCGCCGTGCATGGCAGCGAGGAGTCGACGGAGGCGATCCTTGCTGAGTTCGTGCATGGCTCCAGGGCACCCGTTGCGACCTGGCTTGCTGGCCACATGCATCGTTGCCGCGCGAAGGTCGGTTCGGATGGTTGAGCCGCCTGCGGGGGCCACCTAGAGTCCCAAGCCCCGCCGTGCGCCATCCTGCGTGCCTGGGCCATTCCACGCGAAGTTGCATACCTCGTTCCAGGACCTCATCGCCTCCCGCGAGAGCTTCTTGCTGACCGGTCACGAAAACCCGGACGGCGATTGCCTCGGCGCCGAGACGGCACTGTTCCACTTGTTGCGCGCGCTCGGCAAGGACGTCGCGATCGTCAACCCCGACCCGCTCGGTCATCCGTTCGACTTCCTCGCAGAGAAGGCGCCGTTCTCATTCGCGACCGCGGATAGCCCGCTGCCGAAGTTCGATGTCGCGGTGCTGCTCGATTGCTCGCAGCTGTCGCGAACGGGCGCTCTGGCGCCGCGATTGCGCGCATCGGGCGCCACGATCGCGGTGATCGACCACCACGTCGGCAGCGACCACGGCGACGGCTCGGTCTGCTACGTCGATTCCAAGGCTGCTGCGACCGGCGCGCTCGTGCGGCGGCTCTACCGCGAGTTCGGCGTGCCGCTGCCACTCGCGGCGGCCGAAGGCGTGTTCTTGTCGCTCGTGATGGACACCGGCTGGTTCCGTTACTCCAACACCGACGCAGAAGTGCTGTCGATGGCCGCAGAACTCGTCGGCATGGGCGTCGACTCGAGCCGCATCTACGACGCGATCTACCGTCGCATGCATCCCGAGACCGCGGCGGTTCTCGCTCAGTGCCTGTCGCGCCACGAGCTGCGCCTTTCCGGCAAGCTCGCGATGGTGCCGATCGACAAGACGCTCAACGAGCGCTGCGGCCACATCAGCTTCGACACCGACCTCGTGATCGACCCGCTGCGTTCGCTGCTCGGCGTCGAAGTGGTCGCGATCCTGAAGGAGCGCTTCGACGGCGTGGTCAAGGTCTCGATGCGCGCGAAGGGCGACGTCGATGTGCAGCGCATCGCTGCAACCTTCGGCGGCGGCGGCCACAAGAAGGCGGCTGGGGCAGCGATTCCAGGCGGCCTCGGCACAGCGATCCCGGCGCTCGAGGAGCGCGTGCGTCAGGCCATCGCGGAGACCCGCTAGGAGAATCCCGCGTGTCGTTTGCGATCGTCTCGGACATCCACAGCAACCTCGAAGCGCTCGAGAGCGTGTTCTCGCGCATCGATGCGTTGGGAGTCCGGGAGGTCGTCT
Source organism: uncultured Planctomycetota bacterium (assembly GCA_903925435.1). Classification (GTDB taxonomy): domain Bacteria; phylum Planctomycetota; class UBA1135; order UBA1135; family UBA2386; genus SXPK01. Next base: position 8,834 of record CAIYFF010000105.1, read on the forward strand.
GCCTTGGCGACGTGGTGGGCTACGGCGCAGATCCGCTGCCGGTGACGCGCCTCGTCATGCAGCGATGCAAGTGGACGATCCTCGGCAATCACGACTGGGGCTTGTTCCACGATCTCGACGACTTCAATCCGCTCGCGCGCGAAGCGCTCTACCTCTCGCGCCGTCGGATGAAGCCGAGTTGGGTGCTGCCGGGCAGGCGCGCCGCCTACGAGTTCTTGCGGCGCTTGCCCGAGCGCATGCAGGACCACGGCTGCTTGTTCTTCCACGGCTCGCCGCGCGACCCCGTGATGGAATACGTGCTGCGCAGCGACGGGTTCTTGGAGCCCGAGAAGATGCAGTCGATCTTCTCGACCATCGATCGGCCCACGTTCGTCGGCCACACGCATTGGCCGGGCATTCACCGCGGGGACTTCAAGTTCACGCAGGCCACCGATGAGAACCGCGAGTTCGACCTGCACGGCGAGCCATGCATCGTCAACGTCGGCAGCGTCGGCCAGCCGCGCGATGGCGATTCGCGCGCAGCGTTTGCGGTGGTGGACCGCGGCCGCGTCGAGATCCACCGCGTCGCCTATGACCTGCGCCGCACGCAAGCCAAGATCCTCGCCGCGGGGCTGCACCCGGTGCTGGCCGAACGGCTCGAGCGTGGCAAATGAGCGCGCACGGCGACGTCGTTGTGGTGCTCAACACGGCGCCTGCGCGCGCGGATGGCCAAAAGCTCGGCGCGCACGAGCTTGCGGACGCGTTGCTGCGCGAACGGTTGTGTGCCTGCGTCAACGTCGTGCCGGGACTCGTCTCGCACTATTGGTGGCAAGGCGCGATCGAGCGTTCGGAAGAGGCGTTGCTCGTCATCAAAACCGCGCGTAGCCGCGTGGCCGAACTGACGGCTCGACTCGTGTCGCTGCATCCATACGAGTTGCCCGAGGTTCTCGTGCTCGAAGCATCCGGCGGGCATGTGCCATACCTCGACTGGGTGCGGCGCGAATCGTCCGCGCCAGAAGGTCGCGCGCCGGAGGCTTCCGCGTGAGTGATCACGGCAAGGAAGCGGACGTTCACTTTGGCCGCCTGCTCCTCGCCGCCGCCATCGGCGCGATCGCCTACGCGTTGTCGTTCCGATTGCCGTTTGCTGCGGGCATGGATCCGCGGCCCGGTTGCACGGTGATCGGCGTCACCGCGCTCACGATCACCGCGTGGATGTCGCACGCGATGCCGCTCGGCGCCGCGTCGCTGCTGCCCGTCGTGCTGTTGCCGATGCTCGGGGCAGTGGGAATGCCCGACCTCGTGCGCGGCTACAGCGACCCGATCCTGTGGCTGTTCGGCGGCGGCTTCGTGCTCGCGCAAGCGATCGAGAAGTGGGGCCTGCATCGACGGCTTGCGCTGCGCGTGGTCGCGCTCGTCGGTCCGCATCCGCGACGCCTCGTCGGCGGCTTCTTCTTGGTCGCGACTGCGATCTCGCTGTTCATCAACAACACGTCGGTCGCGTTGATGCTGCTCCCCATCGGTTGGGCGTTGGCGGATCGGGTGCGCGCAGCGGGTTCGCTCGATGCCCGCGCAGCATCCAACTTCGGCGCCGGCGTGATGCTCGCGATCGCCTACGGCGCATCGATCGGCGGTGTCGGCACGCCGATCGGCACGGCGCCAAACCTCATCTTCTTCCTCAACTACCAGACGCTCGTCGAGAAGGGCGCGCCGGCGCTCTCGTTCTTGCAGTGGTCGCTCGCGTTCGCGCCGTATGCGCTGCTGCTCGCCGCGGGATTCTCGTGGCTGATGACGCGCTATCTGCTGCCGTTGCCCGCAGGGCGCATGAAGGCGGGCGATGAGATCCTCGCCGAAGCGCGCGACTTGCCGCAGATGTCGACGCCGGAGCGCCGCGTCGCCTGGCTGTTCTTCATTGCCGTGCTGCTCTGGGTTACGCGCGGCGACGTGCGAATCTCCGAGGACACGGTCGTCCACGGTTGGGCGCACTGGCTGCGGCCAGCCAAGAGCCGCGATGACTTCTTGCCCGATGGTTTGGTCGCGATCCTCGTCGCGATCGCCGCGTTCTTGGTGCCGTCCGGCGGTCGCAAGGACGAGCCGCGCCGGATCATGGATTGGGCGACTGCGCAGAAGCTGCCCTTCGACATCCTGTTCCTGCTCGGCGCTGGCATCGCGCTCGCGCGTGCATTCGACCCGACCGGCGTGTCCGCGGCGTTCGGCGAACTGATGCGGCCATGGATCGGCTCGCTGTCGCCGATCGTGCTCGTCTCCGCAATCGCCGCGGTCATGCTGCTGTTGTCCGAAGTCGCGAGCAACACCGCGATCGCATCGCTGTTCTTGCCGATCCTCATGCAGGGCGCGCTCGCGTCCGACATGGACCCGCGATTCCTCATGCTGCCCGCAACGATTGCCGCGAGCTGCGGCTTCATGCTGCCGATCGCGACGCCGCCGAACACGATCGTGTTCGCGAGCGGGCATCTGCGCACGGGCCAGATGGTGCGCGCGGGCTTCGTGCTCGATGTGCTCGCGATCGCGCTCTTGATCGCGATGCTCTGGCTCTTCGTGTTCCCGATGCTCGGCATTGATCCGTCCGTGAAGCCCGCATGGATGCCCACGAAGTGACTCCGGCCGCAACGCGCAGCGCCTTGGTCCGACTTTGGCTCGGCGCGTTCTTGGCCATGCTTTGCGTGGCGCACGGCAACTTCGAGAACCTCGATTCTGCGTTCACGATGCAGGGCGCGCGCGCATTCGTGCGACGCGGCGACTCCGGCTTGCTGCAGCAGAAGGACGGCGGCGATTCGATCGCCGAGATCGCGGCCGCGGGCTACATCGCGCAGAACAGCGGCAAGGCGTTCGGCAAGACGGGCAACGACGGCGTGCATCAATACGTGTGGTTCCCGATCGGGCACCTCGCGCTCATGGTTCCGGTCGTGGCGCTCGGCGAACGGGTCGCGGCCTCGTTCCCCGAGATCGAAGATCGCTACAAGGCGCGCGTCGGCAATGACGCGACCTATGCGGAGGGGCAGTTCGTCATCCAGCAAGCGCTCGTCGCGATGACGCTGCCGGCGTTGTTCGGCGCCTCGACGATCGTGCTGTTGTTCTTGATCGCGCAAGCGCTCGGCGCCAGATCGCGCGAGTCGCTGCTGTGCGCGTTCGCGATCGGCGTCTGCACGCAGTGTGTCTCGTTGTTCCACGAGACGTTGTCCGACGGACCGGGCCTCACGTTCGTGCTCGCTGCGTTGCTCGCGATCGTTCGCGCGCTCGGCGCCGGTCCCGCGCCGTCGTGGCGGGCGATGGTCGTTGGAGGACTCTGCGCCGGCGCTGCGGTGCTCACGCGCTACCAGCATGCGTTCGTCGTGCTCGCGCTCGGCGCATGGCTCGCGGTCGCGGCGTTGCGGCCTTCGGCTCCTCGGCAACTGCGCGCGCGCCTCGTGCAGTTCGCGCTCGGCGGCGCGCCGATGGCGGCGATCCTGTTCGCGGCCAACATCGCGCGCTTTGGCTCGCCGATGACGACCGGCTATCCGCCGCCGCTGTCGTGGTTCGACACGCCGCCGTGGATCGGCTTGCCCAAGATCCTGTTCGCCGCGGGCAAGGGCATCCTGTGGCTGTCGCCGCTGTTGTGGCTCGGGTTTGTCGCCGCGCGTCGCTCTGCGTCGGTCCCGCGGTTCCGCGCGCTCGCGTGGACGCTGTTCGCGATCCCCGTGTTGATGTTCAGCTGCACGAACGGCTGGCAATCGGGCCAATGCTGGGGCGTGCGCTATGTGACCGCCGGCGTCGTCGCGTTCTTGGCACTCGTGCTGCCGCAGTCGCGGCCGTGGTCGACCTCGCCACGCGCGTTCCGATGGCTCTGCGTCATCGGGCTGTTCTGCGCCGTCACGAGCGTCCTGGCGCCGACGCGCGGCCACAACCAACTCGCGGGGCAAGCCGTGCTCGCCTACTACGAGGACGGGCACAAGAAAGGCCTCATCGACGACGCGGACCTCGCGTCGGTGCGCGCGGACCAGGCCGACAAGTTCTTCACGATGCCGCGCTACAGCCCGCTCGACGCCAACTGGCGCTACGCGTGGCTGTGCGCGACTGGCGCGTTTGAGGACGAGAACGGCAACCCGAGGCACGGCGCGCCTGGATCGGTTGCGCCGCTGTTCTCGCACACGAGCCAGGACCCTCAGCGCTTGCTCGCGCCGATCCACTTCGAAGATCGTGGCTTCCGTTGGCTGTGGTTCGTGCTCTGGGGCGAACTGCTGTCCGTGCCGTGGTGGGCGTTGCTCGCTCCGCCGCTGCTCGCTGCGCTGCTGTTGCTCTGGTCGTTGCCGCGCGCGCTGTCGAAAAACTGATCAAGTCTTCGGCGCAGCGGATCGATATGGGACCACCCCCGGTTCCCTCGGTCCCCCCGATGACGATCCTGCCGCTGCTGTTCGCCGTTCCATTGGCTGCTTTGCTCGCGCAGGATCCTGCGCCGCGCAGGGACTTCATTGAGCTCGTAGGCGGCGAGATCCTCACGGGCCGCATCCTGCAGGAGCGCGGCAACTACGTGGAGATCGAACTTCAGCAGGGCTGCGTCGTCGGCTTCCGCACGGCGCAGATCGCGTCGATCCGCCGCGGCGAGGCCCCGGCTGCCGCGCCCGTTGCGGCTGCGATCCCGTCGCGCGACGAGTGGTTCTTGCTGCACGACGGCTCAGGCGCGTCGATCGGCACGCTGCACTGCACGGTTGCGACGGACAGCAAGGGGATCACGCAAGCGCTCGAAGAGTGGGAGTTCGCATCGGGAGAACGCACGGCGCACTTCACGTCGATCGCGCGCACGGACGCTGCCATGCGGCCGATCGACTGCTACTTCCGCGAACGCGTGCTCGAGAACGCGCAGATCGGCTCGCCGCTCGACCCGATGGCCAAGCAAGTGCGCGTCCGTTCCGAGCGCATCGTCGAGGCCCGCGTCGAAGGCGACCGCCTCGTCGTGTCGCGGCTGTCGCCGACCGACAAGAAGGAGCGCTCGATGCCCTTCCCGTCGGACGCCACGTTCTCGCTGCTTGCGCGCGAGTTGCCGCGGCGGTCGCGCCCGGGCCAGCCCACGGAACACATCGTCTTCGACCCTGCGGCTGAGGATCTGCGCACGGTCACGTTTGGCGGTTCGCTGCGTCGTCTCGTCGAGATCGGCGGGGAGCAGCGCCATGTCGAAGAGATCACGGAGCAAGGTCCCGACGGTCGCAACGCCACGTGGTTCGATGCCGCGCAGGGCGCGGTTCGTCGCGAGGTCAGCGGTCCTGCGCTCGTCGCCGTGCGATGCGACGCCGCCGTGGCAAAGAACCAAGTGGGCCTCCAACGCGTGGACCGGCCGTTCACCGCGGAGTCAGGTCGCGCGTTCGGGCTCTGGATTCCCAATCCTGCATGGCAGGCAGAGGCCGCCGAGCGCGGCGTGGCGCTGCGCATGCGACTTCGCGACGCGACGATCACGCTGTCTCGCCTCGACGCGCTCGATTCCACTTCGTCGCTCGATGCCGCAGCGCAGGCCGTGGAACGCTGGTCGGCGCTCGCGCATCCAAAGCTCGTGGTCACGTCGCGCGCCGAGCGTTCGCTGCGTTCGAATCGCGCCGTGCAGATCGAGACGAGCGGCGGCAGCGGCAACCGCGAATTCCGCGCGCGCATGGTCGTCGTCGAAGGCTCGGACGGATTCCTCGTGCTGCGCTGCGCCGCGCCGAGCAGCGCCTGGGACGAACTCGAAGCCGACTTTGAAGCCGCGGCTCTGCGCATCGAGCGCACGCGCGAAGCGGTCGCAGCGCTCGAAGGCAAGAAGCCATCCGACGAGAAGGCGACCGACGCGTCGGTTGCCCCTGCGGCGCCTGCTGTGGAGCCTGCGCCGATGGAGTCCGCATCCGCCGAGCCCGCGCCCATCGAGCCCACGCCTTCGCGTGCGGAAGTTCGCGATGCGGCGATGCGCGGCAAGAAGGGTCGTGTGCTCGTTCCCAAGCAGGACGGCGACCAGCGCTGACCGATCGCGCGGCGACTACGCAGTCGTCATCGCGCGCGCAAAGCCTCGCAACGACGCCGCGTCGAGCAAGTGCTCAGGACCGATGCGTTCGCATGCGTCGAGATCCGCCAGAGTCCTCGCCACGCGCAACAAGCGAACGCGTGCGCGTCCGCCAGCGCGCGCAAGACGCAACGTCTTCTCCAACACGTCTTCGGCACAGTCGTCGAGCGCGCACGCGCGTTCGAGTTGTCGATCGAGCAAGCGCGCGTTGCACACCGCAGGTCCGCCGCAGCGGCCGTTGCGATGCAGCTGCCGTTCGCGCGCCGCGAGGATGCGTTCGCGCAAGGACGCGCTCGACATCGACTCGTCGCGCGGCGCGCGCAGCGCCTTGGGATCGAGCGCAGGCACTTCGACTTGAAGGTCCATGCGATCGAGCAGCGGACCCGACAGCCGCGACCGATACCGCTGCGCCAGCAACGGAGTGCACGTGCACGGACGCGATGGGTGGCCTGCGAATCCGCACGGACACGGGTTCATCGCGGCGATCAGCGTGAACGCAGCCGGCATCGTCACTGCGCCGCGCGCGCGGCCGATCGTGACGATGCCGTCTTCGATCGGTTGTCGCAGCGCTTCCAACGCATCGCGACGGAACTCGGGCAACTCGTCCAAGAACAGCACGCCGCAGTGCGCGAGCGTCACTTCGCCCGGCCGCACGTCCGAGCCGCCGCCGAGCAACGCGGCGGTTGAACTCGTGTGGTGCGGCGCGCGCAGCGGACGCAGGTCGTGTTCGGGAACGCGCAGGCCCGCTGCGGCATGCACCTGCAAGATCGCGATGCGCTCATCAGGGCTCGGCTCGGGCAGCAACCCTGGCAGGCGACGGCATAGCGCGCTCTTGCCGCTGCCGGGCGGGCCCGCGAACAGGAGGTTGTGTCCGCCCGCGGCCGCGGCCGCGAGCGCGCGCTTTGGCGTGTCGTGACCGCGGATGTCGGCGAGGTCGACGTAGGCCTCGCGCGGTGGATGCTTGAGTGGGGCGCCGCGCTGCAGTTCGCGCCGGCCCGCGACCCAGAGGATCGCATCTGCGACGGTCTCGGCTGCAAGCACGTCGATGCCGTCGATGCCCGCGCACAGCGCCGCATCGTGCGAGCCGCACAGCAGCGTGCGCAGTCCCTTTGCGCGAGCCATCAACGCAATGCTGACCGCGCCGCGCGCGGGCAGGATGCGCCCTTCGAGCGACACTTCGCCGCATGCGCATAGCCCTTGGGTGCGACTCGGAGCAAACGCACCGGCCGCGCCCGCGAGCGCGATCGCGAGCGGAAGGTCGAAGCCCGAGCCACTCTTGCGCACGGCAGCAGGCGCGAAGTTGACGGTTGTCACGCCGCGCGGCGGCGGCACCGATAGGCAGTAGAACGCGTTGAGGACGCGGTGGTAGGCCTCGCGGACGGCAGCGTCGACGAGGCCAAGGATGCGCGGCGTTCCGTCGCTCGCCGAGCGAGCCGTCGCCTCGATGGTGACGGACTCGGCCTCGACGCCGACGACCATGCCGGTCTCGATGGTCACAGTGGGTGCATTCACGCGCCCTCATTGCGCGGAGCCCAACTCGGGTGACGGTTTTTCCAATCGGCCGCCAACTCGTGGCGTCTTCGTCGGTCAGCCGCGCTCGGGCAATTCGCGCAGGAAGCGCAGCAGCGCGCCGTGGCCTGCGCGCGAACTCGGGTGCAGCCGCAGCGACTCGGTGCGGCTCTCCTGGCCTTCCGTTTCGACCTTGGGGCCAAACGACAGCGCCGGCAGCGCAGGGTCGACTTCGCGCAGCGAACGTGCGATCGCATGGGCGACTCCCGGCGTCACGTCCGGCCCAAACACGACGCAGTGGTGCCCGCCCGACGAGAAGAACACGTCGCGCGCGGACTTGGCGTCCGTTGCCACGTCGATCGTGAAGCCCTGCTCCGAAAGGCTCGACAGCAGCGACTGCATGGGCCGTTCGTCGCCGAGCACGGCGAGCAGGTCGAATCGGCGTTCTGGCGGCAAGAGCACGCGGCTGGATCGGTTCGCGAAGGAGGCAGAATCAAGCGGCGGCAAAGCTCGCGCCGATGATGCGCTGTCATGGCCTGCAAGAAGCTGCTCGTCCTCTGCGCCGCCACGGCGCTCGCCTCGGCGCAGAACGCGCTCGTGTTGCCGGCATCTCATGCGGCGCTCGAGGGCACGACCTCGACGAACGTCCCGTTCGGCCGTAGCTCCGCGGTCCGCGTGCAGCAGGTCTACGACGCGATGTTGTTCTCGGGCCCGCGCACGATCACGGCGCTGTCGTTCCGCATCGACGGCATGGCGACCGCGGCGCAGAAGCAGGTCGATTGCGAGATCCGCATGTCGACGACTGCGCGCCCGCTCACGCAGACGAGCCCGACGTTTGCGTCAAACCGCGGCGCGAATGAGACGGTGGTGCTGTCGCGGCGGTTGCTGACGTTGCCTGCCTCGGGCACCGCGGCGCAGCCGTCGCCGTTCTTGCCGCAGATCGCGCTCGCTGCGCCGTTTGCCTACGACCCTGCGCAAGGCTCGTTGTGCGTCGAGATCGTCGTGCATGCGCAACCGCCGGGCGCGTATCCGCTCGACGCGACCTACGTCTGCGACAGCCAGGAGCAACCGATCGGCCCGCCTGCGTGCCAGCCTGCTCAGGGCATGCCGCTGCGCATCGAGAACGCGTCGTCGGGCGTGATGTGGGGCCGGCCGTGGCTCGTGCGCGCGCTCGATGCCGCGCCGGGCTCGCTCGTCGTGCTCGCGCTCGGCGGCAGCGAGACGGGGACGTGGAACGGCGCGCCGTTGCCCGTCGACCTCACGCCTGCGGGCGCGCCGTCGTGCTTTGTGTCGATCGACATCGTGGACACGTTCTTCCAGGCGGCGCTCGGAGACGGCTCGGCGGCATTCGGTTTCAACGTGCCCAACGATCCGCGCCTTACCGGAGTCTGGATCCGTTACCAAGCAGGCGCGCTGACCAACGGAGCCAACGCGCTCGGCGTGCTGACGAGCCAGGCCAAGAAGGTGGAGATCTGCGGCTTCGAGCCCGTCGCGCGTGTTTGGGCCAGCGGCACGACTGCTAC
>CAIYFF010000106.1 GCA_903925435.1 uncultured Planctomycetota bacterium
GGGAAGCGACGCCACGTTGCGCAGTTGCTGCAACGCTTCCTTCTCCATGGGCACGCCGCGCACCCATGCCCGGATCGGCGCGCGCGAGCCCAAGAACTCCTCGTAACCGCTCATTGCAGGGCGGCAGTCTAGTGGGGCCATCGCGGCGAGCTTGCAACTTCCTCGCGCTTTCGCGCACATCGAGTCGGTGCCATCGGCAGCCCGCGTTCTCCCTGTCGGCGGATCGTCGCGAATGTCGACATGGCCGCATGCAATTGCGCGCCCTGATCGCCATCGCAACCATTGTCCCGCTCGTCTCCGTAGGCGTCGTGTTCGTGCCGATGCGTGCGAACGAACGCTGGGATGCGATGACGAAGTGGGCCGATCACGCAGAGTCTGCTTGGGATGCGCACGAGTTCTCGCGGCGGCCTCTGTCAGGCGAGTTGGAGCACGGCAACGCGTTCGAGCGCTACCAGAAGGCGATGGCGCTCGCGTCCATTCGCAGCGAGGCCGACCGAGCCGTGCTGAAGGAGCTGCGTCTGCATTCCGATCGCGCCGACGATGCCATGCGCGCCACGTTCGTCGAACGGTGGAGCGAGCCGATCGCGCGCATGCGACAGGGCGTCCGCTGCGACGATGCGCGGCCGGCAATCGAGTGGCGTCACGGCGTGGGCGCGCAGCCGCTGCAGTTGCTGCCGGCTCGCGACATCGCGAATGCGTGCGTGGTCGAGGCGCGCCGTCTGCTCGCGGCGGGCAAGCAACAGGACTTCGTGGCTCTTGGCCTCGATGCCGCGACGTTTGCGATCGACCTGCAGCAGTCGCCGCTCCTGATCGACCAGATGGTCGCAAGCTCGATTGCCGCGATCGTGTTCACGGAACTGTTCGACGAGGCCAGCATTGCCGGGCTCGACACCGAAGCTCGCGCCAAGCTGACTGGCGGCGTGGCTGCGATCGAGACGCGTTGCGTTCGCGGTGTCCGACTGAAGGGCGAGGCGTTGATGCTCGCGCGGTCGCTGCAGAAGAGCGCCGAAGCTGAGACGGCGGACATGGCCTCGGAGCGAATGGGGCATCCAGAACAGACCGAGGAGGAATCGACCGATGCCGGGTGGCGTCACGGCTGGTCGAAGCGCTGGGCGATGGCGGAGGGCGTGCTGCTGCTCGCGGATGTCTGCGAACAGTTGGAGACCGGCGACGGGCTGAACTGGCCGCAACGCGAGGCTCTCCTCCATGCGCAACGTCTGCGCCTCCGCACGGCCGCCAACCCGATGACTGCGTCATGGGACGAGGCGATCGCCGGCGCCGAGCGCACGCTGCGCATCGCGCTGTGCCATGTGCGGCTCCTGCAGGCGGCGCTCGCGGCGACCTCGGGTAGCCCGATGGAAGGAATCCAGGACCCGTTCGGCGATGGCCCGTTCCAGGTTGCGCGCGACGGCGAGACTCTGCGCGTCGCGTCGGCTGGTGGCAGCAAGCTGCATCCGCTCGCGCGCAAGGCTGTCGTTCGCTGAGCGGCGTTGGCGCGCGTGCGAACGGGCGCGCCGCGGGCTACGTTCGCCTGAATGAACGAAGCCGTCCTCCGCGCCACCATCGAAGAGAGCATTGCGACCAAGCAACGCCTCTCGCAGCAGTGCCTCCCCGCGATCCGTTCGCTGTGTGAACTCGCGATCGCGACCTTGTCCAGCGGCGGCAAGGTGATGCTGTGCGGCAACGGCGGCTCGTCGTGCGACGCATCGCACGCGGCCGGCGAGTTGGTGGGGTGGTTCGAGAAGAAACAGCGCAGGGCTTACGCAGCAATCGCGCTCGGGCACCAGACGCCGGCGCTGACCGCGATCGGCAATGACGCGGGCTACGAGCACGTGTTCTCGCGCGAGGTCCAGGCGATCGGCAAGAAGGGCGACCTGTTGATCGGCATCACGACGAGCGGCGGCAGCAAGAACGTCGTCGCTGCGATGCAGATGGCAAAGCAGATGGGCATCGCAACGGCGGTGCTGTGCGGCGAGAAGCGCGGCGCGGCAGTGGACCTTGCGGACGTCGCGGTGCAGGTGCCGTCGACCAACACCGCGCGCATCCAGGAGAGTCATCTCGTCGTCGTCCACATGATGTGCGCAGCCGTCGAGGAGGCGTTGCCCGCATGAAGGCAATCCACGTCAGCAGTCGTTGGGCTTCCATCGTGGCTGTGTGCGCGGCGCTGTCGGTGCCGCTCGCAGCGCAGAAGCGAGTCGCCGAACAGCCGAAGCCCCAGCCCACGCCACGCGTCGCGGATCGCACGGAAGCCCACAAGCCGGTTGGCTTCTCGCAGTTCCCGGTCGCCGACGAGGCTCCGCTCGATGCTGACGCCGCGATTGAGCGCGCCGTTGCGCAACTGCTGAAGATGCCCGAGGGCGATGGCGACCAGTGGCCCTACGAAGGTGTCTACCGCGAGGATCGCGGCATGCTCCCGGTGGGCTATCGCATCGGCGGCACTTCGATCGTGTGCCTGTCGCTGTTCGCCGCGAAGGGCTACAGCAAGGACGATGCTCGCAAGCAGGCGGTCGAGAAGGGCGTTGGCTTCGTGCTGAAGACGCTCGACGAGCCGCGCATGCAACTCGACTTCGTCGGCAACTACGACGTGCGCGGATGGGGGCACATCTACGCGCTGCAGTTGTTCTTGTCGCTCGCGGACGGCAACGCGATCCCTGCTGCGCATGACGAGGCCGTGAAGACGAAGACCGCATGGCTGGTCAGTGCATTGTGCAAGTCGGAGATTCCGCAAGCTGGCGGTTGGAACTACTCGCGTCGCGCTGGCTACGAGAGCCCGCGCAACCCTGCTTCGACGTTCATGACGGCGCCCGCCTTGCAGGCATTGTTTCATGCGAAGGCGCGCGGCTACGCGGTCGACGATGGCGTGCTCGATCGCGCTCTCGCCGCATTGGAGCGAGCACGAAGCGAGCCTGGTGCCTACGGCTACGGCGCGGCCACCAAGAGCCAGAACGAAGTGCCCGACGAGAAGCTGTCGATGATGGACAAGGTCGGCAGCAGCGCGTCGCGCGCGGCGCTTGTCGAAACGACGCTATTGCTCGCGGGCCGCGGCGACGCGACGCGGCATCGCCGTGCGATCGACTGGTTCTTCGCGCACTGGGATGACCTCGCGGTGCGCAAGAGCGCGCTCGGCACGCACATTCCGCCGTACGGGATCGCGCCCTACTACTTCCTGTTCGGCCACGTCTACTGCGCGCAGGCGATCGAGTTGCTGCCCGACGGCGACGACAAGGATGCGTTGCGCACCAAGATGCGCGCCTACCTCGCGCGTTCGATCGACTACGACGGCACGTGGAACGACCGCCAGTTCGAGCGCTCTGCGGGCTACGGGACGGCGATGGCGATCCTCGCCCTGCGCATGCCCGAGTTGCCCAGGCCCGCGCCGCGCGCTAGCGCGAAGAGGAAGTCTGCCGAAGTCAAGAAGTGAAAGCTGCGCCTGACATGTAAGTGGCGCATCTCCGTGAATCAGATACCGAAGAGGGTTCCGCCTATGACGAACGATGCCTACAGGAAAATGGTCCAAGACGCTTGGCGCGATCAGAAGTTGATGGCTGAGGAATTGGTCAGCTTGGTGCAGTGGCAGCTTCAACTCGCTATCACCCCAGAGTCCGCGGCTGCTATTGAACGAGATGTAATGGGCATGACGAAGGAAGAGGCTTCCATCCAGCGGTTTCAGGCGGGGGGACTCGGGCCTGGCGTGGATGCTGCTGCGAACACAATCAGCAACGATATGACGCGTTCCGTAGACTCTTTCGAGGGGCACTCAAAGGATGTCTCTGGTGGCGGTGTATTGCCCAAGACGATGGGGCGCGGTA
>CAIYFF010000107.1 GCA_903925435.1 uncultured Planctomycetota bacterium
GGGATTCTATGCACCCAGCGCTCGCGGACGCCCCGGGAAAAGTGGCCAGTTCTGAGGGGAGATGCGGCTCAGCATGGCAAGGCTGCGACCAGCTCGACGCACACGGCAGAGAGCAATCCGCCGCGCGGACCATGGAGGGGCGGAATCGCGACGGTCGCCCTGCGCGTCAGAACGTGTCGATCGGCTGTCGCCCGCCAAATCCCGTGTGCAGCGGATGCCAGTGGTCGACCGCAGGCTCGCCGTGGCGCCAGCACAGGTAGACCTCTTCGCCACCGCGCAGCGCCCGGAAGTCGATCAAGCCGGTGCGCGGATCCTTGAGCTCGACGCCCAGCTGGTCGAGTTCGGCATGCAGTTCCATCCACTGGTCGCGCAGCGGCTGCAGCCGGTCGTCGCGCTCTTCGAGCAGAAGCCCCGTCACGTCGTCGGGGTAGTCGGCGAGCACGGCGCCGATGCGCTCCGTCAGGCTGCGGATGTCGCCCACGATGCGCGAAACCAATGGCAGGCTTCGGTTTGCGAGTTCGGGCGTGTAGTGGCGGGGCACGGGAGACTCCTCGGCGAGAACGGCTGCCCGTCGGCTGGGCCCGTCGACTGGGCGGCTAGCCGGAAAGCAAACCGCCTCTGATCGCCTTGCGGCGACCAGAGGCGGAATCTGGTGGAGTCGAGGGGGGTCGAACCCCTGACCTCTGCATTGCGAACGCAGCGCTCTACCAACTGAGCTACGACCCCGCAGATGGGGGCGCGGACCTTAGCGAGCGGGAGCGGCGGAGTAAAGAGGCTGCTCGCGACGGACTGGAACCAGCGGACTCGGCCGCGGGCTCCCCACCGCCGCGAAGCCCGGCAGCGTCGACCGGCGCAGGGACGGAAGACGGCCCCCCGTGCAGACGAGGTTGCCGCAGTCGACGCCGATCCGGACCCCAGCCTTGTTGACGAGGACCGGGCCGTGCACGAGCGCCTGCCGCGCCGCCACGTGAAGCACGCCGCCGCAGACGATGCCGGCGTCAAACTCCAACACGACGCCAACCTCCCGCGGCATGCCCAGGTAGACGTTGCCAGCACCTTCCACCGGGCCTTCGAAGCGAGCAGCGCCATTGCATGGCTCGCCACTGCCCCACCGGCCGTTGCCATCGAGGTCCGAGAACGCGACGCCACCCGCGTCGCACGTTGCGATCGTCAGGCTGCCACCGCCGCGCACGCGCAGGGCCCTGCCGAGGTAGGCGTTGCCCTGGACGACGATCGTCAGGTCCCGAACGAGGTGCAGTTCGAGCGGCGCACCCCCGCTGTCCACCCAGAGGTTGCCGTCGATGCGCACGACGCCGCTGTCGGGAACGCGCAAGTAGGCGCCCCCCTTGCCGGAGCCCAGCACGAAGTCCAGCCGATCGGTGCCCGCAGGCAGCCGCAGCAACGCGATGCCCGCGTCTTCGGCAGCGATGCCATCCGCTGCGTCGTGCTGCTGCCGTGGAGCAACGAGGCTCGGCAGGTCTTCCCGTTCTGCCTCGCCATCGTGGAGCCAATCGACCGGCACCGCAGCGTCAGGCCCCAGAGTCAGCGCGCGGCCGAATGCGAGCGGAGTGCCGCCGCCGAGCCGTTGGAACACGAAGTCGAACTGCATCTCCGCGGCTTCCGCACGGACGCGATAGCGCGACGACTGCGGCACGGGCACGACCGAGGTCTCGACGATGAGCCCATTGCCGGCGTTGACCGCGCGCCGCACGGCTTGCCCATCGCTTTGCACGAACGCGAGCGCCGACTCCTCGGCCGCGACTTGCGCCGCCAGTTGGTGCACTTCGCGCCGCAGCGTGGAGGCATCGTGCATCGCGGTGACTGCGCGGCCGAGCACGACAGCAGCGACCGCGCCGGTGGCGAGCGAGCACAACACGATCGGCGATCGCCAGAACTGCATCAGGCCCGTGTTCGGACGAAGCATCCGCTCGCGGATCGCAGTCATGACCTGCCTCCCTTCGCGCGGCCTTCAAACACGATCGACGGACCCAACTCGGTGTTCACGCGCAGCAAGGCCCTGCCGAACATGCCGTCGAGCTCTTCGATCGGCCCTTCGGCTCCCGCATCGGGGCGAGCAACACAGTCCGCAAGCCGCTTTGCCTGTACGCGGCGCTGCTCGTTCTTGCGGACCAGCGACTCCGTGCCCGCAGCGATCACGGCGCAACCGAGCGCAGTGAGCAGCAGCAGAACGGACAACATGGCCCGCTCGCTTCCTGGCCCGCTCGACGTCATGAGCGCGCCTCCTCGAGAGTGGCTTCGCGCACTTCGTCCTCGAACGCCACGTCCACCACATCCGTGCCGGTCTTGGCGCCGGACGGCGGGTTGTTGTTGAGGTAGTCGAGGAGCTCGTTGCACTCCTGCGCCAAGCCCGAAAGCAAATCGCCGCGACGCAGGCTCACACGGAATGCGAGGTCGCCTTTGCGCACGCGCCGCAGCGATTGGATCAACCGATGCTCAGGGCCTGCCACGCGGTACGCCATTCGTGTGCCCTGCACGACGACGACCAGACACGCGACCAGCAAGCAGCAAGCCGCGGCGAGATAGATGGGAGCAGTGGCAGGTTGTGGCAACGCATCGGACGCAGCTGCGTCCAACGCGACATAGCTGGCCGCAGTGAGCGCGACCAAGCCGAGCGCGATCGTGCCGAGCACGAGCAGCGGACGACGCGACGATGGATCTGTCGCAATGCCTTCGCTGCGCCGCCGTTCCCACGACCGTTTGCTCATCGCCCCATCCCCTCTCGAAGCACTCAAAACATGGCGTCGAATGCGACACTTTGTCGCGTTCTCCGACACGCGCGTCCATCGGCGGAAGCTCGCGTTCGATTGAGCGCGAAGAACGCAAGAGGTCTCGCAATTGGACGCAAGATGCGCCACGGCAGATGCCGAAGTTGGCCTGAGCACCGGGCACAAGTCCGGTGCGATCAGCAGGATCAACGCATGACGGACTCGGCACGGAACAACAGCAACGACGCGCAAAAAGGCGCGACCGTCTTTGCTGTGACCTCGGGCAAGGGCGGCGTCGGCAAGACGTCCCTGTCCGACAACCTCGCGTGCGAGTTCAGCCGCCGCGGCTACCGCACGATGCTCGTCGACGCCGACCTCGGCCTCGCCAACGCGCACATCCTCGCAGGCATGAAGCCGGGCAAGACCTTGTCCGACTACGTCGATGGCCGCGCCACGTTGAGCGAAGTGATCGAAGAAGGCCCGGCGCGCGTTCGCTTCTTGACCGGCGGCTCCGGCGTCAAGGACATGGCCAACCTCGAAGCGGATGGCCGCAACAAGATCCTTGCTGCGATCGAGGAGCTGCGCCCCCACTGCGACGTGATCCTCGTCGACACCGGCGCCGGCGTCAGCAAAGGCGTCACAGACTTCGTCATGATGGCGGATCACACCGTCGTCGTGACCACCAGCAACTTCGCGGCGATCGCAGATGCCTACGGCATCGTGAAGGTCGTCGTGCAGGACGGTTACCGCAACCCGATCCACTGCGTCGTCAATCGCGTGCGATCGCCCGAGGAAGCGGAACAGGTTTTCATGAAGCTCAAGGGCTGCACGGAGCGGTTCTTGAACTTCGACCTCAACTGGCTCGGACTGCTACCGGAAGATACTTCCGTTGAAGGCGCCGTCGTAAGGCGGTTGCCGTTCAGCGAAGCCTTCCCAAGCAGCGTCGCCTCGCGATATCTGGCCAAGCTCGTCACCTCGCTCGCGCGTTACGTCAGCGCGAGCCCAAAGGTGACGCAAGGCCCCGCGCGGTGACGAGGGCGGAGGAATACGGGCAAAGGATTACTGGGAGAGGGCGGGCTACACCCGCCGGCAACAAAGGGAAGAAGAGGAAAGAGGGATGACCCGACTTACGAATAAGGATGCGGAGACCAACGTCGACCGCATGGATCATCAGAACGAGGAAGCCTTTGCCCGCCAGGCGAACAAGGGCATCCTCGCTGACCAGGTTGCGCTGGAACTCAACGTTCCTCGTCGCACCGCAGCTCGCGTCCTCGACGCAGTGCTGGATTCCATGAGCGACCTGCTGCGGACCCGCGGCAAGGTTGCGGTCAAGGGCTTCGGCACGTTCGAGCGCCGCATCCGCAAGGGCCGCGCCTACAAGCACCCGCTCACGGGCGAGAGCATCGACGTCGCCAACAAGGAGACGGTGATCTTCAAGCCGAGCGATCAACTGATCATCGACACGCGCACGACGGCGACGCCGCGCACGAAGAAGCCGCAAGGCAACCCGACGGACGACATCCTGTTCAAGGGCTGATGCCGATAGCGGACGCGCGGTAGCCGCACAC
>CAIYFF010000108.1 GCA_903925435.1 uncultured Planctomycetota bacterium
CGCGGTCGCCAACATCATCCACGGCCGTCAGGACTGTCTCTTCCTCGGCAACCTTTCCGCCCAGCGTGACTGGGGTTACGCCCCGGACTTCGTGCAGTGCATGTGGCTCATCCAGCAGCACAAGCAGCCTGACGACTTCGTCATCGCGACGGGCAAGATGTATACCGTCCGCGAATTCTGCACGCACGCCTTCCGTCGCGCGGGCATCGAGCTCGACTCGCAGGGCACGGGCGTCGATGAGAAGGGCGTCGACCGCAAGACGGGCAAGACGCTCGTCGCCGTCGACCCGCGCTATTTCCGCCCGACTGAGGTCGAGCAGCTGCTCGGTAACCCGGCTAAGGCCATGCGCGAGCTGGGTTGGAATCCGCAGCAGACCTCCTTCGAGCAGCTGGTGCAGAAGATGGTCGACCATGACCTGAAGATGGTTGCCCACGAAAATCGCTGATGGATCGTGCCGCAAAAATCTACGTTGCTGGTCATCGCGGGATGGTCGGGTCAGCCATCGTCCGGGCGCTTCGCACCGCGGGTCATACGAACATGGTCACCCGCGCTTCCGCCGAACTCGATCTCCGGGACGGCGCCGCGACCCGCGCGTTCCTCGCCGCGGAGAAGCCCACTTATGTCGTGATGGCCGCCGCCCGCGTCGGCGGTATCAAGGCGAACTCGACCGAGCCTTACGATTTCCTCTACGACAACCTGGCGATGGCGGCCAATGTCATCGACGGCTCACGTCGCGCCGGCGTCCGCAAGCTGCTCTTCCTCGGCTCGAGCTGTATCTACCCGAAGCTCGCCCCGCAGCCGATTCGCGAGGAGTCCTTGCTCACGGGCCCGCTCGAAGTCACCAACGAGGCTTACGCCATCGCGAAGATCGCCGGCATCAAGCTCTGCGACCATGCGCGTGCGCAATACGGCTGCGACTTCATCAGCGCGATGCCTTGCAACCTCTACGGCACCGGCGACAACTTTTCCCTGGAGAACTCGCACGTGCTCCCGGTGCTCATCCACAAGATGCATGAGGCGAAGTTGCGCGGCGATACGTCACTCCGCCTTTGGGGTACGGGCACCCCGCTCCGCGAATTCCTCCACGCCGATGACCTCGCCGAAGCCTGCGTGCTGTTGCTGGAACGTTATTCGCAAGCGGGCCACATCAACGTCGGTTCCGGCGAAGAGCTTTCCATCCGCCAGCTGGCCGAGCAGATCGCCCAGGTGGTTGGTTTCACCGGCCGCCTTGAATTCGATCCGTCGATGCCCGATGGTACGCCGCGCAAGTTGATGGACGTGTCTCGTATCCGCGCGCTCGGCTGGAAGCCGCGTCTCTCGCTGCCCGAAGGGATTCGCAGCGCGTACGCCTGGTATCTCGCAAACTCTGCCGAAGTGCGGAAGTAAGCAGCCAAGTTAGTTGACGCGTTGACCAGTAGGCCAGTTGGCCAGAACGCGACAAACTAGCTGGCAAGTTGGCCAGTTGACACGTTGACAAGGGATACAACGGGTAGGGATGCGATGACATCGCATCCG
>CAIYFF010000109.1 GCA_903925435.1 uncultured Planctomycetota bacterium
CCCGCGGTGGTGGCCAAGCTGAGCGACCGCGGCTCCGCGCAGAGCCAGGGCATCGTGACGGACGTCGGCGGGTTCCTCACGGCGCTGCAGCAGGCGTTGTCGGAGCCGGCGCCGAGCTGACCGTGCTGGCGGGCGCGCCTTCGCTGCGCCGAGAACTCCGCAAGCGCCGCCGCGCGCGCTGCCGATAGCCCCATCCCATGGGCATCTCCACCGCGCTCGCGACCTTGCTCTCGCTGCTCCCGCAACAACCAGCGCGGACGATTGCGCCGGTCGAGGCTGTGGCGGCTCCTCGCAACGAAGCGAAGAACGCGCGACCCGTGGCGGACACGGGGCTCGTCGTCGTGCAACGCGGCGCAACGCTCGCGCACGGTTGCTTGCTCGGCGATGGCGGCGTGCGCGCGATCCAGGCGCCGGTCGCCGAGGCGACATCGCGCGGCGGCGCGCGCGCAGTGGAAGCATCGCTGCACAGCGACATCGGCACGTGCACGACGCCGGGCGGCGTGGTGGTGCAGTGTCGGCGCGAAGGCGTGAGGCTCGCGTTTGCGAGCGGCCGCGAACTGCTCTACGCGCCAGACGGGCACATGCACTTGCGCGACGGCAGCGTCGCAGGCCCGTTCTTGAGCGGCGTCGAGTTGCGGCTTGCCGATGGTTCTGCCGTCGCAATCGACCGCAGCGGATCGAGGCGGTCGCCGATCGAGTGCGTCGAGGTGCGGAATGGTGAAGACGCGACGTGCGTCTACCGCCGCGGCAACCCGACGCGCGAAGCCGCGCGCGGCGTGTTCCGTCTGCCGGTCGTCTTCTGCCTCGGCGACGGTGGTTCGCTGTATCGCACGATCGCGCTCGGCCCGCTCGTCACGATGGAACGGGCGCTCGTGCCGCAGGAACAGCGCGAACAGATGCCACAGCGGAGGCTGTGCGTTCTCGCCGGCCCGCTCGCCGACTCGATGGAGCAGCTGTGCGCGTCGCGCGCGCAGAAGCGTCATCCAAAGGCAGTGGAAGAGCTGCAGTTGATCGTGGCTGAGTTTGCGGCCGTGTTCCGCAGCGATGCGCCGATGCCGCCGCGCACCGGCAGCGATCCGCTGCAGTACCTGCTGCACGCGGGCTACGACCTGCGATTCGTGCAGCAGCAGGGGCTCGTGCGCATGCAACTCGCGCGCAACCAACAGGAGCCTTTTGCCGAGTGGCGGCTTGGCTATGGCACCGCGATCTGCGGCGTTTCGACCACGACCGAAGAAGGCTCCGGCGCAGAAGTCGTGGCGCCACCGATGCCTGACCTGCAAGCACAGTTGCAGTACCACGAGATCGATGCGGCGATGAACGTCGTGAGCGCGTTGCGGCGCGCCAACGTGGAGTTGCAGAAGTCTCAGTCGCGCTGACCGCCGTCGCGCGGCGGTTGTGGCGCGATCGGCTTCTTGTCGGACTCCGCGTCCTTCGCGTCATCTGCATCGGTTCGCGCGTGTTCGCGCAGCGCTGCTTCGATCGCGGGATCCGATCCTGCCACTTGTTTGAGCTTGAGCAGCGCTTCGAGCGCTTGCTTGCACTTCGTCGCGCCAAGCGCGAGCAACAGCGATTTGCGGGCTTCGGGTTCGGCGGTGTTGCGCAGCCGTTCGATCATCGGTCGCGCCGCGTCGTCGCCGAGCGTCGCTGCGCACAGTGCGCCGACTGCGCGCGCGAATCGCGGCGAGCGCTCCTTGTCGAGCGACACCATCATCGCGTCGACGAGGCCAGGCATGCGCCGCGTGGCGCATAGCTCAAACAGCGCGAGCTTGTATTCGGCGTCCGCGGTCTCGGCGGACGTGCGCGCGAGCAGGTCGCCCCATTGCAGGTCCGTCACGCGCGCAGCGACCAGCGGCCGTTCCGTCAGCAGCTTCGCGGCTTCGATCCGCGTGGCCGCGTGGTCCTGCAGCGCGAACGCGACGAGCTGGCTCGCGGTCTCTTGCGGCGCTCGTCCTGCTTCGCTCGCGAAGAGCAGCGAGCAAAAGCGCAGCGTCGGATCCGCATCGAGGTCGTCGCTGACGATCGGGTTGCTTCCAGCGCGCTGGCTCATCGTGAAGTAGGGCCCGTCCGCGGCGGGCAGCGCGAGCGCCTTCGCTTCGCGGCTTGCGTCTTGCAGGCAGTAGAGCTGCAGCGGCGACGGAGCTTGTCCTTCGCGCTTCTTCGCGTCGCCCGGGCGCATCGCGCGCCGCACGTCGAGGTAGTCGATGACGACCACACGCTTTGGCGGCTTGTCGCTCGCTCCTTGGATTGCTCGCTCGATCTGCAGCGTGTGGAACGCGTAGCTGCCTTCGTGTTCGCGTTGGCTTTGGTGGCGCGCGACCGCGACGAAGTCCGCCTCCAGCGCAGCTCGTCGCAGTTCTTGCGCGGGCGCTGCTGCCGCAAGCAACACAACCGACGCTGCGAGGAGTGGGCGGAGCAAGTCGTTGCGCATTGGCATGGGGGATCCTCGATCAGGCTCGCGTCGTCGAGCAGACCGATGGTTGAACGGGCGCGCGTGCGCCGCCGCAAGCTCCGAGCAGTGCGCACGTCCACGGAAAGCCCTCTTGCGAGCGGCGATTTATCCGACAATCCGGTCATGGCCGGGATCCATCGAGTCGCTCCGTGGCGCATGCCGCTGCGCGAAGACGTTGCTGCATCGGTGCGCGATCTGCGCAGCGCGCGCAGCGGTCCGCGTTGGGCTCGCCCCCTTGGCATCGCGCTGATCGTCGCGGCGGTTGCAGCTGCGTTTGATCCCGACTACCCGATGCCGCGCGAGGTGTTGCAGGCCATCCTGAAGCGTCGCGTCACTTCGGAAGGCCTCGTTGCGATGGAGCCGCGCGGCGCGCTCGATGCGGCGCCCGCATCGTTCCGTTGGAGCTGGAACGGCGACGGCGCTTCCTCGCGGAACTTCACGCTCGTGGCGCTCGATGCGGAGTCGCGCGAGCTCGCGCGCATGCCGGTCGTCGGCTGTGAAATGGCCGTCGAAGGCCCGTTTCGCCATGCCATCGAGACCGCGGCAGAGTTCCACTGGTACGTCGAAACGTCTGCGCAGAACGGCGTAGTTCGGAGCACCCCCGCAGCCTGCGCGATTTCTCGCTGAGCAAGCATCGTTGTCATCGTTGCAACGGTGCACCGTTCGTCCGCAACTCAACAATGCGCAAGGGGATACCGAAATACCCCGCGGGACGCGCAAGCGGCCCACAGCACCAGAGACGGACACCAACTGATGATGAAGCTCGCGGTCGGGGAGATCGTGCAGGGCTACCGGATCGACCGGTTCTTGGGACGCGGAGGTTTTGCCTCCGTCTACCTAGCTCAGCATGAAGAGACGGGGGAAAAGGTCGCCATCAAGGTCGGCCAGGCGTCGGGCGGCGGCCGTCAGGTCACCCGCCTACTTGAAGTGACGTCGCGCCGGACGCCGGACGGGATCAGCCCCGACGAGCTGCCAGCGGAGGGCGTGTTCTTCGAGGCGCAAGGAGTGCGCATCGACCTGTTCGATGAACAGGAGATCCGCCAGATGCTGCATGCCGAAGGCGAACTCTTGGCGCACGCCAAGCACGAGAACCTCGTCGGGTTGCGCGAGCGGCTCACGATCGACGGCAATCCCGTGCTCGTGATGGATTACGTCCGCGGCAAGACGCTGCGCGAGAAGATCCGCAGCCTCGAAGGCATCCACCTCAATTGGTTCCTCGCGTTGACGCGAGCGCTGCTCGCGCTGAAGGACCAGGGAGCGATGTCGTACCACGGCGACCTCAAGCCCGAGAACATCATCGTCAAGCCGAGTGGCAAGGTGGTCATGCTCGACCCCGCGCTGCGCGCTGGCGAGCAACGCGTCGTCACGACGACGCCGCACTACAACCCGCTGTTGCTCACGGACAGCAAGGCGGACGTGATGGCGATCGGCATCATGATCTACGAGATCCTGACCGGGACGCTGCCGTTCGATGACGTGCCCTGGGAGTTCGCCGGCCAACGCAGCGGTGGCGAGACGGTGCGGTTGTCGCTGAGCTACTTCTTCAGCTACTGCCCGCCGCACACGCTCAACCCGAAGACGCCGGAAGAACTGGAGCGCATCATCTACCGCGCGATCACGGTGCCGAGCTATGGCTTGCCCGAGCTGAAGAACGACCTCGAAGCCTTCATCGCGAAGGCCTGAGCTGAGCGACGCGGCGGCGCAGCAGAAGCGCTTGCCGCTACTTCGCGTCGAGCGCTTCGCGCACCTTGCGCGCGAGCCCCGCGAACGAATACGGCTTTGCGAGGAACTGCGCGGCCTTCGGCGTCCCGGTCGATTCGAACACCTTGTCGTCGGCGTAGCCTGACGTGAACAGCACCCGCATCGACGGGCGCGACTTCAGCAGTTGCTGCGCCAATTCAGGGCCGTTGCCTTCGGGCATCACGACATCGGTGAACAGCAGTTCGATTGCGCCGTCGTGCTTTGCCGCGACGTCCATCGCTTCCGCGGCGGACTCAGCGGCGAGCACGCGGTAGCCAGCTTTCGCGAGGGCTCGTTCGACGAGCGCGCGGATGGCGTGATCGTCTTCGACGACGAGCACCGTCTCGGACCTTCCGACATCCAACGCGTCTGCGGCGCGGACTTGCTGGAGCTTGGACTCGTCGCTGCGCGGCAGCAGCACGCGGAACGAAGAGCCCTTGCCCAGCTCGCTCTTCACTTCGATCGCTCCGTGGCTCTGTTGCACGATGCCATAGACCGTCGAGAGACCGAGACCCGTGCCGCGGCCAGACTCGGACTTGGTCGAGAAGAACGGCTCGAAGATGCGATCGAGCAGTTCCGGCGCGATGCCGGTCCCGGTGTCGTCGACGCGAAGCTCCACATACGAGCCAACCGGCAGGCTCAGCAGTTGCGCATCTCGTTCATCGAGCTCGGCGTTGGCTGTCGAAATCGTCAGCTTGCCGCCTTTGTGCATCGCGTCGCGCGCATTGATGGCGAGGTTCATCAGGACCTGCTCGATCTGCGATGGGTCGGCAATGGTCGTCCCCAGGCCGGACGCGAGGGAAGTCACGACTTCGATGTCTTCGCCGATGAGCCGGCGCAGCATGCGCACCACGTCGTCAACGCATTCGTTGAGGCTCATCGCGACCTGGGCCATCGTCTGCCTCTTGCTGAACGCGAGCAGTTGACGCGTGAGTCCGGCAGCGCGGTCGGCTGCCCTTGCGATTTCGTGGACCTCTTCGCGCGCGGCGCTCTGCTGCGGCAATTCCTCGATGAGCATGTCGGCCGTCGACTGGATCACCGTGAGGAGGTTGTTGAAGTCGTGGCTGATGCCGCCCGCGAGGCGGCCGATGGCCTCCATGCGCTGCGAACGCGCGAGTTGCGCTTCGAGGCGCTTCTTGTCGCGGATGTCGCGGTAGATGCACTGGATCGCGACTTGGCGTCCATTGACGCGGATCGGCGTCGCGAGCAGCGACACTTCGATCTCCTCGCCGCCTTTGGCGTGACGCACGGTCTCGATGTTGATGATCTCGGAGAC
>CAIYFF010000110.1 GCA_903925435.1 uncultured Planctomycetota bacterium
GGCTCGATCACGACGACCTTCTGGCCCGCCGCGACGTTGGGCGCGCCACAGACGATCTGCGCAATGCGGCCGTTGCCGAGATCGACACGACACACGCTGAGCTTGTCGGCGTCCG
Source organism: uncultured Planctomycetota bacterium (assembly GCA_903925435.1). Taxonomy (GTDB): domain Bacteria; phylum Planctomycetota; class UBA1135; order UBA1135; family UBA2386; genus SXPK01. Next base: position 116 of record CAIYFF010000110.1, read on the forward strand.
GGTGGCGGTCCTTCTGCAACACATGACCCACCACGAGCGACTCGAGGCCCGCGCCAAAGGCGTGGATGCCGTCGATCTCGGCCGTGCTCATCGTGAGGTCGCCGAGGATGCGCTGCGGGGTGAGGTCGGAGAGGTCGACGTGGCGCGACAGCCACCGAAGGGAGATCTTCATCGTGCGCCTGCCTTCACTTCGGAACCGTCTGGAACTGACGGAGGAACCGCGCGTCCCCGCCCATGAACAACCGGATGTCGTCGATGCCGTAGCGCAGCATCACGACGCGCTGGAGCCCCATGCCAAACGCGAAGCCGGTGTACTTCTCGGGGTCGATGCCGCCTTGGCGCAGCACGTTGGGATGGATCATTCCGCACGGCAGGATCTCGATCCAACCGGACTGCTTGCACACCGAGCAGCCCTTGCCGTGGCAGAACGGGCAGTTGACGTCGAGTTCGAAGCCAGGCTCGACGAACGGGAAGAAGCCTGGGCGCAACCGCACCTTGAGGTCCTGCCGTCCAAGCACGACGCGCAGGCACGTCTTCATCGTGTGGATCAGATTCGCGACGCTGACGTCGCGGTCCACGACGAGGCCTTCCATTTGGTAGAAGGTGTGCTCGTGCGTCTTGTCGACGGTCTCCGCGCGGAAGCAGCGGCCCGGCACAATGACCTTGAGCGGCGGCTGGAAGTCCTGCGCGAAGCGGCGCATCGTGCGGACCTGCACCGGCGACGTGTGCGTGCGCAGCAGGTTGCCGTCATCGAGCCAGAACGTGTCCTGCGTCTCGCGTGCCGGATGGTCGCCCGGAATGTTGAGCGCATCGAAGTTGTAGTGCTCGGACTCAACCTCGGGGCCGTCCTGCCACGAGAACCCCATCGACGTGAACAGGTCGACCAGTTCTTGCTGCACGATCGTGATCGGGTGCAAGGAGCCAACGCGACGCTGCGGCCCTGGCTGGCTCGGATCGAATCCATGCGCAGAGAGCTCTTGCTCCATCGCGCGCATCGACAAGTCGCCGCGACGCGCGGTCAGCGCCGCCTCCACCGCGACTTTGACCTCGTTGGCCGCCTTGCCAGCCGCGGGCCGCTCCTCCTTGGGGAGCTGGCTCACGGCGCGCAGCAGTTCTTGCACTTCGCCTTTCTTGCCGAACAGGCGGGATTCGACGGCCGCCAATGCGGTTTCGTCAGCGGCTGCGGCAATGGCAGAGAGCCACTCGTTGCGGGGGTCCTTCATCGCGTGGTTTCCTCGACGGAATGCCCAGGATCTGCGGAAGGTCGCGCGCATCAGCGCACGAGGAGCGGAGCGCTAGGCTCGCGGCTCTAGGCCGCCATCGCGGCCCGGACCCGCGCCGATCCGGCGCGGATCCTCGGACGCTGCGAGGCGACCGGAATGGAGATCAGACCAGGGCCTTCTGGGCCTGCTGGCAGATCTGCTCGAACGACTTCGGATCGTGGATCGCCAGCTCGCTGAGTTCCTTGCGGTTCAGCTTGATGCCAGCCTTCTGCACGCCGTGAATGAACGCCGAGTAGCGCATGCCCAGAGGACGCACGGCAGCCGTGAGGCGCGTGATCCAGAGCGAGCGATACTGACGCTTCTTCTGCTGGCGGCCGATGAACGCGTAAACCGCTGCGCGAACCGTCGTCTCGTGGGCGACGCGGATCAGGTTGCGGCGGCCTTGGTGGTAGCCCTTGGCCCGCTTGAGAATCTTGTTGTGACGCTGCCGGGTGGCAACACCGTTTGTTGCGCGAACCATGGATTACCTCCTCTTCCCGCCGAGGCACTCGCGCATGTTCACTTCGAACTTGCCGGCGCACAGAGTGTCCTTGCGCAACTGGCGCTTCCGCTTGGTAGTGCGGCGCACCATGATGTGCGAGGTGAACGCATGACTGCGCTTGACCTTGCCGCTCTTGGTCAGCTTCATGCGCTTGACCACGGCTTTCTTCGTCTTCTGCTTAGGCATCGGTATCGGGACGTAAAGGGCCAAGGACGGTAGCGAGGCCGCGCCCTCGCGGCAAGCATGGGTGGGGAAAAGTCTGACGACCTTTTCGGCAGCCCGCGGGAAACGCTCGCCGGATTCCTGGCCGGACGGCACCATGCTCGCCCCCATGGAACTCCTCGTCGCCCTGCTGCAGGGAGCCTCGTTCCTCGCAATCGCCGCAGCCCTGGTCTACGCACCGCTGACCCGAGTCGCCTGCGCGCTGAGCCTTGCCGCCGCACTGGTCGGACTCGGGTTCGGACTTTCCGACCCTGGCCAACGCGAACTCATCACGTCGCACACCTTCGTCGCCTACGAAGGCCAGAGCCTCGAACCGAGCGCCGTGCACTTCCCCACCGGAACCAAGTCGGCCCCGGGCTGGCAGTGGCCGCTGCCGTTCCTCGGTTTTGCCGCACTGTGGACCGCACTGCTTCTGGCCGTCCGCAACCAGGAGAACCAGAGCCCCTGGGTTCTGCCGATGCTGCTCGGCTGGAGTTCGACCGCGGCCTGGATTGCGACCCAGTGGTTTGCCGCGCCTGCCGAAGTGGTCCAGCCCTATGCGCTCGAGCGATTCCTGTGGCCCGCCGGGCTCGCGCTCGCGCTGCGCCTCGCCGCGTCCACTGATCGATTGCTCGCGCTGTTCTTCAAGCTCGGTCTCGGCGTCACGTTGCTGCGTCTGCCTGCTGCGCTGTTCAGCAAATTCGCGAGCGACCAGAAGCTCGGCACCAGCCTCGACGTCACGGAGGTCACGACGATCGTGCATCCCGTGCAGCGCATCCAGATCGACTTGATCCCTGGCTCGCTCGACCAGCAGATGTGGCTGATCTGGGCAGAGAACGTGTTTGTGTTCCCAGCCTTCCACTTCATGAGCGTGTTCGGGTTTGCGTTCGCGGTGTGGCTGATGAGCCGGCACACCGGCGGGAAGGACTGAGGGCTGCCGGCCCCCGCCGACCGCTGGGGAAGCCTCGAGAACCACTGCAGCCAAGGCGCGTCCAGCGCTTGCGAAAGCGATCTCGGGCTCGACGAGTGCCGCCTGCTCTCGACCATGCCGCTGCAGGCATCGCACCCTGGCGCATGGCCCTCAAACTGGAGAGGCTGTTTGTATGAACCTTCGGCTCCACGGGTCTCACACCATGGCAGCGTGCATTGGTGTCACCACCGGCCTCATCGTGCTGGCTTCTTGTGCAACAGAAGCTGCAGCACCGGATTCGAAGCCCGCCATCCAACCGTCAGAGAAGGGCCAATCGTCAGAGAAGGGCTTGGCAGATGGCCTGCCAAAGCAAGGGAACGGCACGGACAAGCAGGCATCCATCGAACAAAAGCAAGGCGACAAGGGGATCGTCACTCCTCGCGCGTGGGGCTTCCCCAAGACAGCTACTGAGTATGCAAAGATGGCGGAGCCCCATTTGGGCGTCCCGCCGAAGATCGACCTTTCCGAGTCAGTGGAAATCCCACTGTTCGTGAATGGCGTGCAGCAATACGGCAACCTCGGCCGCTCCTGCGACAACTACAGCATGCTGGGCAAAGACACGGTGTCGGGCTCCGTGCTCCAGCGATACGAAGGACGGGCAGCCGACGGCACACCGCTCCCCGATGTGGTCTGGGTCAGCTTCGGACGCAACTCGACCCGCAACCCCGACAAGATCCTCGGGTCCGTCCAGATGATCGGCTACCACAGGAAGACGGGCGCGACGGCGTTCTTCGAGAGCTGCGACCGGATCGAACCGTGGGTGACGCTGGACAAGGACACTCTGCGGATGCGTGGCGTCATGCCGTGGATCGATGAGCCGGATGCGTTCAACCGCGCGTTCGTGGCCCCGACCCCCGATCGACCACAGTGCGTTCAGTGCCACCAGGCAGACCCGTTCATCACGAACTCATTCATCAATGCGGCCAAGATCCCAGGGACGAAGGAGAACGTGGTGCCGGTCCTGGATGAGGAATCGCCCTACTTCGTCATCGGCACGAACGAATGGGACATGCGGACGATCCACATCGAAGGCAACAAGTGCTTCGAGTGCCATCGCATCGGCATGAGCACGATGAACATGTTCATGGAGAACGGCTGGAACCCCAACCAGCACATGCCGCCGCGCGACCCGGGGAGCTTGAAGGAAGACCTCGAGCAATTGCTCCAGGCCTGGCGCAATGGCCCTTCGACGGTTCCTGGCGCGAAGTGGGTTCTCCCTCCTGCAGCAGACAAAGGGCTGCAAGTCGTTGGCGATGACTACCCTCACAAGGCCAACTTCAACGAACCACGCCGCAAGAAGAAGTGATCCACACGGGGTCACCCCTCATCCATAGCAGCCGTTCTTCCGCGGGCTGATAGGTCGCCGTCGTGCGCACCATGTTGAAGCAGACGGTCGCGGAATCACGCGCCCCGAAAGCGATCCGACGATTGGAGGGGCTCACCCGATTGCATCGCCTCTGAGCA
>CAIYFF010000111.1 GCA_903925435.1 uncultured Planctomycetota bacterium
GCGCGCACGACGACGTCGCGAACGACCGGCGCGTAGCCTTCGGCCCAAAACACTGCGCGCGAACTGCCCGCCGGAAACAACGGGTTCCGCAGCATGCCTGCATCGAGATCGAACCAGCGCGACGGCATCGAGCCTTCGCTGCCACTGCGCGTGACGCGCAGCAGCACGCCCGCGAGCGGGCGCCGGTTCGGCAGCCCGATCACATGCGCAGTCACGGCTCCGGTGCGCACCACGTCGATGCGGACGTCGACGCGATCGCGCTGCGCAGGGACTTCGACCGTGCGCCTCGTCGTGCGGTCGAACTGACCGATGACGAGCGCTACGTCGCGGTTGGGCGCTTCGAGCTCGAACGCACCGTTGCTGTCGGTGATCACAGGATTGCCCTGTTCTCCGCGCAGCAGCACGAGCGCGCCTTCGACAGGTTGTGCGTCCGTGCCGGTCACGACGCCGCGAATCGTCCGTCCTTGCGGAAGGTCGATGTCCGTCGTCGCTTCACCGCCCTCCTCCACGCTCGCCACGACGCGCGCGCGCACGGTCGGAAACGACGCGTAGCGCGCAGCGGGCCGGTAGTCGCCTGGCGGCAAATCGCGCAGCGCGTAGCGACCGTCGGATCCGGTCACGAAGACCACGGCAGCGCCTTCCACCACGACTCCAACCTGCACGCCTGCGATTGCGCGGCCACCGCGGCGAACACGTCCCGTCACCGTGCAACCGCGCGGCAGCGTGACAGGCTCCGCACTCGTCGTGTCGCCACACATGGGCACTTCGACCTTCACGGTCCTGCTGCCGAACCCATCGCACGCGATGCGCAAGCTCGCGCTGCCCTTCAGCAATCCAGCCACGCGGAACGATCCATCGGGCCCCGTCACCGCAAGCAGCGTCTGCGGCTCGCCTGCCGCAGTGCGCGCCAACTGATCGCCCAGCTTGCCGATGTCGCGATCGAGCAGCGCGCTTCCGGCTCGCGACAGTCGATCGAGCAACATGCCCGTTTCCGTCGAGGTGATGCGCGCGCCGATGACAGCTGCGCCGGTTTCATCCACGACGCGGCCCTCGACCACCGCTGGGTTCATCGCGCGCAACTGCAGCGGGGCCCCCGTCTCCTCGATGCGAATCGGCAGAATGCGCGAGCCGGTTTCGAATGCGAACCGTCCATCGGCGACCGACAGGGACGCTGGCCCCGGCGTCACCTTCGTCGAGAACTCGAACGAGCCGTCGTCCTTGACGTCAGCGACCACCAGTTCGTCAGCAGCACTGCGCAGCATCAACTGCGCGCCCGCTGTTGCCGTCACTCCATCGGTGGCGATCCTGCCTCGAACGTCGGCGCGCTGCGGCAACTCGAACGCCAGCGCCGCGGCTCCCGGCCCGACGGTCACGGTGCGCAACGCAATGCCAAACGACGGGTGGCGAACCTCGACGCGATGCACGCCGGTCGCGAGGCCCGCGAGGCGGAAGCGACCGTCGACGCCAGTTCGCGCAGTGGAAGGCTGGTTGCGGCCAAGTCGCTGCACGGGCGGCAACGCGAGCACGATTGCGTCCGCGACCGGCTCTTGCGTTGCGGCGGCGAGCACGCGGCCGTCGATCGCGATCGCGGGGCGCGCGAATCGAAGCTCGAGCGAACGCACGATCTCGCCGACGACGACGTTGGCGAGTGTCGCCGGCTGCCACAGGTCGTGGCGAGCAACGACGCGCATCGCGCCTGCTGCCACGTTGCGGAAGCGGAACCTTCCCGAAGCGCTCGTCATCGCAATCCGCAGCGGCCGTTCGTCGGCGAGCGGCGACTCCAGCGAAACGCGGACGTTCGCCATCGGGAGCCCAGCGTCGTTGGCCACCGTGCCCTCGACGTCGAAGCCTTGAAGCAAGCGAAGCGTGTGGAACGCGAGCGCTTCCGGCGCATCGACGACGTCGCCGGCGAAGTCAGGGTGGTCGAACCCGACGAGTTGGCCGGGCGCTGGCGCAGCATCGAACGAAAACGCGCCATTCGTGCCGGTCGTCACCGTCTCAATGCCCTCGCGTCGCCACTCGGGCCAGGCGGAAGTCTGTCGGTAGAGCGTGACCGTCACGCCGGCAGCAGGTCGCCCGTCCGGTTGCAGCACGGCGCCGAGCACTCGCGCACCCGCGGTTGCCTTCGCTGCATTCTGGCTCACCACCGAAGGAGCCGCGGCGGCGCGCTCTTCGATCGCCGATTGCGATTCAACGCGCGCCATCGACTGCGATGGATCGTTCGCTTCGCGTTGCGCCAACACGAGCGCCCATGTGGCTCCACCACCGAGCGCACACAGCAGCGCAGCCGCGAGGATCGTCTTCTTCGACATCCAACTCATCGCGCAAGCTCCGCAAATCGTTGGCCCAACGAAGCGATGCCTTGGCGCGCCTCGATCGGAGCGAGAGAAGCGCACTCACGGCACAGCCGCAGCACTTCTTCGAGCGCGTCGGATCGATCGGCAGACCGCTGCACGAACGCCATCGCGTCGTCGAGCGCACGCGAGAGATCGCCTTGCCGCAACGCGAGCGTGAGCCTGCATCGCAGCGCCTCGGGGTCCGATGGATCCGTCGCGATCCACGAGCGGGTGTAGGTCGCGGCGCGTTCCGAACCCGCAGCGAGCAGCAACTGCGCGGCGAGCGGGACGAGTCCCTCCAACTCAGGATGCTCGTCGAGGAATCGCTCGAACCGCGGCCGCAATCGCTCCATCTGCGCGCGCGGCGGCGACAGCTTGGCGACCACGCGCCAAGACGCGAGTTCCAACGCAGCGGACATCGGCTGGCCGAATGCGTCGACCAGCGGCGCAGTCGAACGCGGGCGCTCCAGCAACTGCATCGCGCCGAGATAGCCCTGCAGTTCCGATTGCGGGTGCACGGACTCCTGCACTGCTGCGCGCATGCGTTCGCCGATGTCGAGAAGCGATGTCGCCTCGCCGAGGTTGGTGAGCACGAAGACGACACTCTGCTGCAGTTCGCGCGCGCGGCCCGTCGCCTGGCCATACGACACCGTGTCCTGCGGCGGCGCGTCGATGCACGACTTCGCGAGCTGCATCAACTGCGTGCGCGCGCGCCATGGCAACGAGAAGGGCATCAGGTTGGAGTCCGATGCCGGCTGCAATCCTGCCATCGTCCACAACAGTCGCCCGACCACGGCGCGACGCTCCGGGCTCGCAGACCGCAAGTCGCGGCTCGTGCGCTCGACGGCTTCCATCGGATCCTCGCTCTCCGCGATGTCGAGCGCCGTGGCGAGCGCGCGAGGAAAGACCGCGCCAGGCCGCAAGAACGACGCGAGATCGAGATCGCGCCGCGCGTCGACGGCGCGCATCACGGACGCCGTGAGGTTGGCGCACGCGCGGCCGAGGTAGAGGCGATAGAGACGGATGTCGACCGACAGGTCGGTGAACGCGCGCACTTCGAGCTCGCGCCCCACCGCTGCGTCATAGAGCGACAGCGCTTCGTAGCCCATGCCGCGCGCGAGCAACTCGCTCGCCTCGGGCAGCGGATCGCTCTCGTAGCTGTCGAGCATGTGGCGCGCGACCTCATCCTCCGGCATCTCGGCCACGGTGCGCTGCAGCGACGCGAGCGTCGTCGGCATCGCCACATCGCTGCCGATCGATCCACCGGTGAGGCATTGCAGCAATGGCGCAGGCCCCCATGGCGATCCCATCTCCGCGCGCACGGCGTTGGCCGCCGCGACGAGGTTGTTCTGGTGGCGCGACTGCATGCTCTGCCCCTTCTCCACGCGCAGCGAACGCAGCAGCACGAAGGACACGACGAGCAGCGCGCACGCTGCGAAGATCGCGCCCGAGAGCACTGGGTTCTTGCGAATGCGACGCGCTATGCGCACGTGGATCGGCAGCCTGCGGATGTGCACCGGCTCGCCATCGGCGATGCGCTGCAGGTCGCGCGCCAACTCTTCGCCGTCCTGGTAGCGATCGCTGGGTTCACGCCGCAGCAACTTCTCGATCACTGCGTCGAGGTCGCGCGGAGCCTTCGGCAACACGTCGCGCAAACGCCGCGGCGTGCCGTAGAGAACCTGATGCAGCGCGCTCTCGGTCGTCTTGCCGGCAAGCGGCAGTTCGCCGGTGACAGCCTCGAACATCGTGACGCCGAGCGAATAGAGATCGCTCGCCGCGGACAGATCGCGCCCCATCGCCTGCTCCGGCGACGTGTAGTGCAGCGTGCCCAAGAACCCGCCGCTCTTCGACGTGAGGCGCATCGAGTTCTGGTCGAGCGCCTTCGCGAGGCCGAAGTCGGTCAACGCGAACGTGCCGTCCGCGGCGACGAGGATGTTGCCGGGCTTCACGTCGCGATGCAGCAAGCGGCGACGATGCGCGAGCCCAAGCGCGTCGGCAACGCCAGCAAATCGGCGCGACGCCTCGAGCGCTTCCATCGGCGGCTTTTGCTGCCGCTGCGCTGCAGCGATGTGCTTGTCGAGGCTCGTGCCGTCGACACGTTCCATCGCGAAGTAGAGTCGGCCCTGCGATTCGCCGTAGCCGTAGATCGGAACGATGTGGCGATGGTGCAGCGCAGCCGTCGCGCGCGCTTCGGCGCGGAAGCGCTGGCGCATCGTCGGATCCGAGACCCACGACGGCGACAGCACCTTGAGCGCGACTTCGCGGTCCAACTCTTCTTGCCACGCGAGATAGACCGTGCCCATGCCGCCGCGGCCGAGCAGCCCCGTGATGCGGTAGTCGCCGAGGCGTTCGGGCATGTCCGGCGCGTCGCCGACGACGCCGTTCAGGAAGTCGAGCGCGTTGAGCCGCTGCAGCAGATCCTCGCTCTCGGGCGTTTCCGTCTGCTCCAACTGCCGTCGCAACTCGCCGCTCGCGCGCCCCGACGCAAGCAAGTCCGCCATGCGGCCATCCGCAGCTTCGGGCGTCTTTGGCGGCTCGTCGAGACGTTCGGGCTCCTTGCCGGTGTCGCCGTCCTGCTTGGTCACAGCTTCAGTTCCTCCGCGAGCCGTTTGAGCGCGCGGCTGAGCAGCAGATTGACAGCGTTCTCGGAACGATCCATGCGCACGCCGACTTCCTTCGCAGGCAAGCCTTCGATCTTGGTCAGCAAGACGACTTCGCGGTAGTCGTCGGACAGGCGTTCCAACGCCTTGCCGAGCAGTTCGAGCCGATCGCGACGATCGGCTGCGGTGACGGGCCCCGAACGGCGATCGGCGATCGGCAAGTCCGTCATCACATGCCGTTCGCGGTTGGGATTGCGCGCCGCGACGCCGATCTGGTCGCGCAGGATGCGCGCGACCTTGCGCTTGGCGAGCGTGACGAGCCATGCGCCCGCGCTGGCCTCATCCGACAGCGTGTGCCACGAGTTGATCGCCTCGATGGCGACCTCTTGCAGGATGTCTTCCGCATCCATGCGCGTGCGCAGCTGCGGCCCCATCCGCAGGTAGATCACCGACAGCAAACGCTCGCGATGCTGTTCGAAGGCAACTTCAGGCGATAGGGCCATGCAACGCGGGTGAGGGTCCGAGCCTCAGGACGTGAGGCGGGGAGCATTCGACCGCGGCGCGATGGCCCGCGCCAGAGGCGGCGCGCTGGGGAGCCCCAGCCCTCAGCGGCAGAGCAGGCGCACGCCGTTGGTCGACTCGGCGATCCGGCCGTTGCGCGTGAATCCGATCGTCACAACCTGGAAATCTGCCGCGACCGGGAGGCGCGTCGGGATCGGGAAGCGGAACGCGCACGCGCCGGTGCGGTCGGCCTGGGCCACCACCGTGCTGCCGGGTTGCACGAGCAGCAGGCAATTCGAGCCCGGGAGCTGGATCCCCTGCGTCGGCTGCTGGCCGAAGACGAGGATCGCAACGGCGCCCGGCGCGAGGTTGGCCGCGTCGAACCGGATGCCCGACGCGGTCGGCGTCGTGACCTGCTGGCCCGCGAGGTCGCCGCCGCAGGGGCGACCAAAGAGGCTGAATGCGCACGTCTGCGCCGAGGCGACGGTGGCGAGAGCGAACGCGGCGGCGAGAGCGAGGGTCTTCATGTTGGGCAGCTGTCCGGCCGGAAGGAGGCCGAGAACGGACACCGTAGCGGTCGCCGCGCGCATGGATCCACCCCCGGCACATAGACGGGACGTTTGCGGCTCAGCGTTGGAGCGGCTCAGCGGCGCAGCGCGAAGCGAACGAGCGTGGCCGGGCCGTCTTTGCCTTCGCTCGCAACGACCAGGTCGCCGCACGGCAAGAACGCGAGCGCCTCGGGCTGCGGCAGGAGCGCTTCGTCGAACACATGGAACGCGAGCAGCGAGCCTGCGCGATCGACGGCGAGCAGCGCACGGTCGGGGCCAGACAAGATCCACAGCGACCCGGTCGCGGGCTGGACGGCAATCTCGCTGATGTGCAACGCGAGCTTGGGCTTTTGCTTCTGCGCGGCTCCCTCACTGGCGCCGCCTCGCAACTCGGAAGCCTGCGCACGGATCGCCTTGCGCGACAGCGACCACGCCGGCTGTTCGTCGAGCGCGCGCTTCGTTGCGTCGAACGCCAACACGAAGCGCTGGTCGCGCTCCTGCTTGTCGCCGGCTGGCGGCTCCTTGCCCGCAAGCAACAGGCGCGCAGAGCGACCCTCGATCGGCGGATCGAACGCCAACGCTTCCAGATCTTGCTGCGGCAACGCAAGCGCGATCTCCACAGGCGCGAGCAGGCCGTTTTCAGTGATGCCAACAACGACAAGCACGCCGTCGCTGCGCGCGAAGCACCAGCTGTCCGCGGTCCGCGCGACTCCCTCGTAGTCGCCGTCGGAACCAAATCGCGTCTTCGACGCGATGGCGCCGTCCTCGAGCGCAACCTCGTAGAGCAACCCCTTCTCGTCCTGCACGCATGCGACGCGCGCATCGTCGAGCGCGACCATGCCGGAGATCTCGCGCAGCCCCTTTGGCAGCACGACCACCGCCTTGGGTTGCGCGAAGTCGAACGCGACCGAATCCAAGTTCGCGTTCGGCTTCGAGGCCTGCGCTGCGGGCGCCTGCGAAGGCTGCTGCGCATCGCATGCAACTGCGAGCAAGAGGCAGAGGCAGTGGGCGCGCGTCATCGCTTCATTCACGCTGCGCCCACAGGGAAGTCAAGCCGCACCAGGCAGCGTCAGTAGTCGATGTCGTTCTTGCTGACGATGAGCACGACGTCCGAGACGCCGTCGATGCGGCTCAGCGCTCCGGTCATCGCCTCGGCCGTCGCGTCCTTGCCGAGCGTGATGTCGTAGGTCAGGCGCAGGCTGCGGCTGTCGCCCGAAGGCTCGATGTGCAGCATGTTCGAGCGCTTGGCGAACTCGGCGATCTTGGCGAGGTAGGCCGCGCTGTCCTTGTTCTGGTCAAACGTGAAGCGAAGGATGAACTCGCTCTTGTAGAGGGCGCCGAAGTTGGTCGCGTAGAGCACGAGCGCCAACGCGCAGATGGCGACCGTGCCGAGCGCCGCCAGCTCCCAGAACCCGAGGCCCGCGGCCATGCCGAGCGCGAGCGCGCCGAACACGAACGCAGTGTCGCGCGTGTCCTTCACCACGGTGCGGAACCGGATGATCGACAGCGCGCCAACCAGCGTGAACGCGGTCGCGAGGCTGTTGCGCACGGTCATCATCACGATCGCGACGATCACCGCGACGAACACGATCGTCTGCGTGAACGACTGTGAGTAGGACAAGCCCTTGTGCGTGGCGCGATAGACGAGCGCGAGCACGACGCCGATTGCGATCGCGACGCCGGTGCGGATCAGCGCGGCATACACGTCGAGGCTCATGACGGTCTCGAGGCTCTGCTGCGTCACGGCCTGCGGGATCTGTGGAAGGATGGATTGCAACATGGTCGTTCCTGGTCGGATGTCTAGACGTCTGCAGGACGCAAGCCGAGCGCGACGGTGCTCTCGCAGATCTTGGAGATCGAGCGACGGCGCAGTTCGTAGGCCTGCAGGATGCGGTGGAACCACGCGGGCACGTGGTGACGGAACTTCACTTCCATCACCGTGTAGCCGCGCAGCACGGGGCGCGTCCGCGCCGCCGCGTCGGGAAAGAGCGCGTCGGTCATGCACGTCGACAACTGCGCGTCGAACGTGAGCCGGAAGTCGGGGTCGAACTTGCTGACGTAGGGTCGGCGCAGGTAGTCGACCAACGCGACTGGGCGGATGCCGCGCTTGTAGACGGCGAACTCGAACTGGTCGCGCACCGCGCCCTTCTGCGCGTGGCGCAGCAAGAGCCGCGTCAGCTCTTCACCCTTCGCCTCGCGATCGAACTCGCCGAGGATCGGCGTGCGGTGCTTGAAGACGAGCTGGTTGTGCCGGCCCTTGATCTCCAAGAACCACGGCGCCGGATCGTCCTTCGTGCGGCCGTAGGTTCGCACGCGGAACTTCGACCGCGTCAGCATGCCGTCGGTCTTCTCCTGGTACGCCGACATCGCTGCGTCGTCGTAGTAGAGACTGCGGACGAAGTAGAGGTGGTTCGGCTGCTGCGCGACGTACGGATCGAGCTCGACGAAGTGCGACAGCTCCGCTTCGACTGCGGCGCGCGTCTCCTGGTCGAGCAGGTATTTGAACTCGAACCGGAGGAAGTGCAGCTTCGCGCTGCGATCGACGGTCATTTCGAGCCTCCGCGCACATCGGCGCGCGACGTGGCCCAAGCGGGGCCGGCGATCGACTCCAACATCGGCAGCTCCGCGGGGAACGGCAGCGGCGTCTTGGACTTCGGCTGTGCGCCTTCGTCGCAGTCGACGAGCCGCGCGGTGTTGCGCATGCGCGTGCTCGTGCCGTCGACGTATTCCTGGTCGTACTCCTCGACGAGCGAGCCTTGCACCTGGCAGTCGCGCAACTCCGCGCGCGACCACGTGTCCGCCGTCGGCAACGAGGCGCACTCGCCGATGAACGACTTCGCGACCGTGATGTAGCCGCCGGAGTCGTAGCGCCAGTTCTTCTTGTAGGCGTTGAGCGCCTTCTTGCAGCCGCGGATCTCGCAGTTGGCGAGCCACGCGATCGAGCCGTCCTTGGCTTCCATTCCCTTGTTGCAGCCCACGAACGTGTTGCGCAGGCCGACGAGGCGCGAGCCTTCGCCGATGGAGATGCCCTTGTCGCCGTTGCCCGTGAACGTGCATTGGATCACGAGCGCGCGCGTGGTCATCAGGTCGACGCCGTCGTTGCCGCTGCGCGGGAACGCGCTGTTCTTGATGACCACCGTGCTGATGTCGCAGTCGAGCGCGTCGGCGCGCGCGCCGTCGAGCGTCACGCGGTCGAACACGGCCTCCGAGTACATGACGTGGATCATGTCGTCGTAGTCGCGGTTCTCCGCGAACGAACAGTCCTCGATGCGGATGCCCCTGCAGTTGTGCACCGAGAACATCGAGCAGTATTCCTCGAGCGGGACCTTGTAGCCGCTGCCGCCGCGCACGGTGCACCAGCGGAACGCCGAGTCGCTGCAGCGAGGCCCGTTGATCGCAACCGTCCCCCACGGGCCCTGCCCTTGCACAGCAGGCTCGAAGCGGATCGGAGCCTCCTTGGTTCCTTCCGCGAGCACGCGGTTGCGGAACAGCAGCGACGCGCCCGCATGCAAGCGGAACGTCGTTCCCGGCGCGATGCGCACAGGATCGTGGATCTCGGTCGTCTCGCGGATCTGCACTTCGCCATCGAGCTGCACGAACTTCGTCCGCTGCGGCGCCGCGACCTGGAACAGGATCCCCACCTCGCGACGAGGCAGCGTTGCAACGCGCGCGAACGCATCACGGCCGGTGCCGCGAACAGCCCACACTTCGCGGACCTTGTTGGGGTCGACTCCATCGAGCGCAATGCGGAACGAAGTCGGCACGGCGCGGCGCCGCAGGTTGCGCAGCGTGTTGCCACGGCCGCGATACTGGAAGTCGCGCGCCAACTCGCTGACGAGTTGCGCCGGCACGCGGATCGCTCCAGTCGACATCGAAGCGAGGTCCGTGAGATCGACTGCCTCGTCCACTCCGTCGCGCAACACGAGCAGGCGCACGCCGGTTGGCGCCTGCGTCACATCGAATGCGATCTCCACGGCGTCCATCGGATTGCGCGTGAGGACTTCGAGGTCGATCGCGCCGCCATCGGCAACAGAGAAACGAAGCGTTTCAGCGCCATCCACGTAGTTCGCTTCGACATCGCGGAACACGCGACGGACGAACGCCGTGAAGTCCGACACAGCAGATGCGATCTCCGCGAAGTCCTGCGGCATCGCGTTCGGATCGGTGCGCAACGCGACCTGCGCCTGCTCCAACTCCCGCTCCGCCTCGACGAGGAACGCCTCGTCGTGCCCGCCTTCGAAGAACTCGGCAAGGTGGCGGTAGCGAGCCCGCAGGAACTCCGCGTGCATGTGCAACCACTCGTGAAGCTGGCTGCTCACGATCTCGAGATCGATCGGGTTCTGGCCCTCGGGTCGCATCGACTCGTGCCAGCCGATGATGTCCCAGACGACGGGCTCGAAGCGCAACCGCCACGGGTCCCAGAACAGTCGCCAGTTGTGGCGATGGTCGTTGTGCTGCGTCTGCGTCAGGATCTCCAGTGCGGAGAACAACGCGAAGCGGTCGAGGTCGAGCAACTGCCCCATCTCCGCGAGACTCTGCTCGCTGGGGCTCCTCTGCAGAATCTCGCACAAGCGCTCCAACGGTGCGCGGCTGCCGAATTCGTAGTGGTTGTTGGCAGCGACCTTCGTCCACAGACGTGGATGTTCGAACAGGCGGTTCGTCGTGCCCTCGACCTCGTCGAGCATGATGAGCTCGCCGGAGTAGAGGTCGCCGGGCATGCGATCGTGGTTGCGCAGCGTGCCTTCTTCCAGCTGCTCCGTCAGTTCGTAGAGGCCGTGGTACTTGCCGTTCAAGAACACGCGCACCAGTTCGCACTTCGGCGCGATGAGCCCGAGGCGCGAAGCGAGTCGGTACGACAGGTGGTTGTTGAGCTGCTCCTTCGTCTTCGCGACGACGAGGTTGCACTTGCGCATGCCCTCGAGCAGCTCGCCCTTCTTCGTCGTCACGCGGAACGACTTCTTGAAGTGCCCCCAGTGCAGCACGGTGTCGCCGCGATAGCGCAAGTCGACCTCGTAGCTGGTCCCGGCAAAGCGCAGCTTGCCGCGCTGGTTGTTCTCGCCTGAGTATGGAAGGTCCGCGTCGAGCGTCGCGATTTCCTCGTCGCCCAAGAACAGCTCCATCGTGCGCAGCGTGCAGCCATCGCCGTCGCGCGGCACAGAGCCCGAGAACTGCAGGCCAAGCGTGCGCAGCACGTGCGCGAACTCGAGACGCCCCGTCTCACGCACCGTGAACTCGAACGGCTTCGTGTCGATTCGCAGCGCGAATTGCGTGAACTGCGAGTGCGTGCGGAGGAGCCAGTGAACGAACACAACGACGACCGGGATCGTGACGATCCAAGACCAACGCCATGCAGTAGAGAGCAACGCGCGCAGCAGGTTCATCGCACCTTTCCTTCGAGGCGCAGCGTCGCCTTCCCAGAACTGCCAGCGGGCCGCTGCACGCGAATCTGCGCGTCGTTGCCGGTGGCCACGATCGCATCGCCGTCGCGCGCGGCCTCGTGAAGGCCTGCAGCCGAGAGATCCAACGCAACCGCGCCGCCGGCATCGCTTCGCAACTCTGCGACTGCGAAGGCCCATGCCACTCGTTCGCCGGCGCCGAGGTCGATGCGCAAGAACTGCCAGTCTTCAGGCAGCGACGCCTCGACCGTGAACTTCGCACCGCCTTCATCATCGCGCGACGCGCGGATCGGCACGCGCAACTTGCGATCGGATGAGTAATCGTGCTGCTTCGTCGCCCAGAAGCACTCGACCGTGAGCGACGAGAATGCGTCCGCACGGACCGATGCCAGAGACTTCGCCGACGCGCTATCGCCTTGGACCAACTTCGCGCCGTGCTCACCGAGCAACAGCCGGTGCGCCCATTCGGGTTGGCGATCTGAGTAGGTCGCGGTGAACCGGAGCTCGCGATCGGCCTGCGGCAGCGTCTCCGAGAACTCGAAGACCATGATCGGGTCCGCGACACCGGTGAGCTCGACCGTTCCGTCGCGCACGATTGCGTTCTCGGTTGCAACCAATCGTGAGGCGACGGGAACAAACTCCAATTGCCCTGGGGCACGAACGGACCACGACGGAGAACCCATCGCGAAGCTCGCGAATGCCGGCGGCAGGAGCCGCAACGACTTGATCGGGTCCTTCAGATGGAACGTCCACTCCAACGCGCCGTCCGCTCGACGACGCGGCTGACCGCCCGCGACGA
>CAIYFF010000112.1 GCA_903925435.1 uncultured Planctomycetota bacterium
AGGAAGCGCAGTCGCAACGCCGCGAGGCGATCGCCGCGTTCGAGGCACAGCGGGCGGATGCCGACCGAGAGCGCGTGCGTGCAAACGAAGCCACAACGCGTGCGGAGCAGGAGCTCGTGCGCGCAAACGAGGCCATCGCGCGTGCGGAGCAGGAGCTCGTGCGCGCAGACGAGGCTAGCGCGTGTGCGGAGCAGGAGCTCGTGCGCGCAAACGAAGCCACCACGCGTGCGGAGCAGGAGCTCGTGCGCGCAAACGAGGCTACCGCGCATGCGGAGCAGGAACGCGCGCGTGCGGAGCAGGCATCGAGCGACGCAGAGGCCGATGCGCGGTTGCGCAGCGAGGCCGTGTGCAGGGCAGAGCGAGCAGATGCGCGAGCCGAAGCAGCAGAGCAATCCGCGAATGCGGCGGCCGCGCGCGCCTTGCAGCTAGAAGCGCGGTTGCGCACCGCCGCAGCCCGAGTCGGCGAACTCGAGGGCTCCGTCGAGGAGGAGCGAGCGAGCCGCCAACAGTCGGAGACAATGTCGCGCTCGCGCGCCGAGCAGCAGGACAATGCGATCCGCGAGCTCGAGTCCAAGCTGTCGAACGCGGTCTCCGACTGCGAGCGGCTGCTCGATGACGTCGAGGAGCGTGGCGCTCGAGCCGCCCAGTTCGACCGTAAGCAGCGTGATCTCTCGCGACTGGTCGAGACGGTTCGCAAGGAGCTTCAGGGCACCCGCGAGCAATCGACCCAGCTGCGCTCGCAAGGCGCGAAGCAAGGGGCGCGCGCCGACGAGGCTCTTCGCATTCTCGCAGAGCGCGAAGAGTGGATCTGTCTCTTGCTTGACGAGGTCCGGAAGCGCCGAGTCGTGCCGCGCGATCTGTTGGAGCACGAGCGGCAGTTCCTCGACGCGCGCGGAAAGTCGAGCAAGCCATGAAGGTCTTGCTCGTCGTGCATCAGTACTTGCCGCGTCATGTGACGGGCACGGAGCAATACGTCCGCTCCATTGCGCATGGTCTGCAGGCGCAGGGCGAGCACGTCGAGATCCTGTCCTACGAGCCGTTGATCCACCTCGAGGCTCCGGGCGAAGAACAGTTCGAGCGCGATGAGATCGTCGAGGGCGTCCCGGTGCGACGCATGGCCGTGCACCCGCGCCACTCCGCCAATCGCGAACTCGGCGACTACGAGAACCCAGTGGTCGGCGGCATGGTCGCGCGCTTCTTGTCGGAGCGCAGGTTCGATGTGGTGCATGTGTTCCATCTGCGCAACCTTGGCTTGTCCGTGCTGCGCGAAGCGCGCGCACTCGGGTTGCCGATCGCCGTGCACTTGATGGACTTCTGGTTCGTCTGCCCCAACTACTTGCTGCTACGGCGCGACGGATCGCTGTGTGACGGCCCGCCGGATCGAGGCTTCGGCTGCATCTCGTGCATCGACCCAGCGCTCGCGGATGTGGTCGATTCCGCTGGTTTGCGGCCGCTGCTCGCTCCGTTGTGCAACGAAGCGCCGCCTGGCGGCGGGCTCGCTCCTACGCCTGCGCGGCGCGCACACGCGCTGATCGCGCGCAAGCCTGCGATGTTCGCAGAACTCGAACGCGCCGACGCGGTGATCGCGCC
>CAIYFF010000113.1 GCA_903925435.1 uncultured Planctomycetota bacterium
GCGCTTCACCGCGGGCCTGTGCGGAGTCGTCGTCTTGTTCGCGACCTGGGCGCTCACGTCGTCAAACAGCCTGCGGCTGTGGGCTGCGCGCAACCTGCTGCTCTCGGCAGAAGAGTGGCCGCGCGCGACGCAGATTGCGTTCGTGGGCGCCGACAGTGGTGTGCTGCGATTGCCGCAAGGCGACGCGTTGACGATCACGGTGCGCGCGACTGGCGTCGTGCCGGACCAAGTGCATTTGCGTGGCGAGTTCGCGAGCGGCGAGAGCGCGCACGAGCCGATGAGCAGCACGGGCGACGGCGAGTTCAGCCTGACGATGGAAGCGCTGCTGGAGAATGCAGTGCTCACCGCCGAGGGCGGCGACGGCGTGTCGCAGCCGCTGCGGATCGAGATCGTCGAACGGCCTCGCATCGAGAACGTCGCGGCGCAGATCGTCTTCCCGGCTTACATGCAGAAGGAGCCCGAGGACGTGCCGCCGACCGAGGGCGAGGTGCGCATCGTGCGCGGCAGCGAACTGCGCATCGCGGCGCGAAGCCACAAGCCGATCGCGAACGCGTTTGTGTTGCTCGGCGACCGCAAGATGGAGTTGCTGCGCGGCGACGACGGTCATTCGTTCTCGGGCTCGATCGCGCCCGATGCGTCCGCGTTGCTGACGATCGACGTGATCGATCAAGACCAACTCGGCGCGGGCTCGCCGCCGAAGTTGTCGGTGCGCCTCGTCGAAGACAAAGCGCCAACCGTTGACTTCAAGCTGCGTGGCATCGGACCGCTCGTCACTGCGCAGGTGCGCATTCCGGGCGAACTGAAGGCCAAGGACGACTTTGGCGTGACCAAGCTCGCAGCTGAGTTCCGCGCCGTGCTCGACGCGCCGCAGCAGAAAGCGCCGACCGAAGAGAACGCCCCGAGCGAGGGCCGCGACAAGCCTGCGCTCACGCCAGAGGTTCCGTATGTCGCGATCGATGCCGTGATGCGCGAGCCGCTCCAAGCGGGCGCGGTGCGGCACGAGACGTCGCTGTCGATCGACGCGATGCAGCGCAACAAGAAGCCCGACGCAGAAGACGATCCGAGCAACGACATCCGCCCCGGCATGCTGTTGTCGCTGCGCTTCGTCGCCACCGACAACTACGGGCCCGCCGAGCCGCATGTCACGCGCGGCGAAGCGTTCACGTTCCGCGTCGTCACGCGCGACAAGCTCGTCGACGAGTTGCGGCGGCGACAAGTCGAACAGCGCCTCGAAGTGCAGAAGATGCGCGAGGACGAAGCCGCAGCGCAGCTTGTGCTGCGCGAGACGTTGAGCCCCAAGGCCGACGATCCGCGCGCCGCGCAGGCTCGCCTGCAGTTCAAGCAACTTGCTGCGCGCCAACAGTCGCTAGGCCGTCGCGTCGCGCTCGCATCGGATCTCTACCAGCGCATCCTCTGGGAGTACGAGAACAACCGCGTGTGGGAGCCCAGCAAGGTGCGCGAATACGAGGCGCTCACGGCGGCGCCGCTCGCAGACCTCGGCAAGGCGGCATTCCCCAGGACCGCACAGGAGGTCGCAACCTTCGCTGACACCGGCGACGAGGAGCTAAGGGCCTCGGCCCTTCAGGGTTACGACGAGATCTTGCGGCGTCTCGATGCAATCCTGCGCGTGATGGAGCAGGTCGAGACCTTGGCGGCCCTGATCGAACAGTTGCGCGGCGTGATAAAAGTCGAGGACTCCGCGATCCGCGACGTCGAAAACAAGCTGAAGGCTGCGGGCGAGAGCCTGTTCTTGAAGCCTGGCAAGCAGAAGTGAGGACGAACCCATGAGACGACTCTTTGCAGCCACCCTCGCCTTCTGGCTCGCGGCCTTTGTGCCGTGCGCCGGTGCGCAGGGGCAGGACCCGCCATCGGTCGCGCAGCAGCAGCAAAGCGCGGAGGCTCGCTTCCGCGAGTTGACCGAGAGCATGCAGCGGTTGCACGGCTACCTCGCCAAGGTCGGCAACCAGGACGACATCAAGATCCTGCGCGCCGGCATGACGCTCGCGCAGGAGAAGCGGATCCAGGATGCGATGAGCCAGATCCGCGCGCTGCTCGACCAGCAGAAGTGGGACGCGGCGCTGGAGCGGATGCAGTCGGTTCGCGCGGACCTCGTGCAGTTGCTCGAAGTGTTGCAGAACCGCAACCTCGACCTGCAGCAACTGCTCGCCAAGCTCGAACAGCTGAAGGGCTACCGCAACGACGTCGACCAACTCGTCAAGGAACAGCAGTCCGAGAAGGACGCGTCGGCGCGCACCGAACAACTGCAGCAGCGGATGGAGTCGATCCAGCAGGCCAAGGCCTCTGCCGACCAACTGCTCGCGGAGCAGCAAGCGCTGAAGAAGGACACCAACGCGCTCGGCATGCAGGCTGCTGCAGAAGCGACCAAGCCGCTCGCGGACAAGGAAGCGCAGCTCGAATCGAAGGCCAACGAACTGGCGAAGAAGCTCGACCAGATCGAGAAGGACGCAGCGGAGGCAAAGCCGTCCGAGCAACCTGCGAAGCCGAACGAGCCGCAGCCTTCGGAGCCCAAGTCGCCGCAGGCATCAAGCAATGCGCGTTCTGCAGCCGGCGCGATGCAGCGCGCGCAGCAACAGCTCGACCAGCAGAAGCCTGAGCCATCGCTGAAGGACCAAGATCAAGCGATCGAGTCCTTGCAGCGCACGCAGAAGGAGCTGGAGCGCATGGCCGAAGAGACGCGCCGCGAGCTCGACAAGCTGCCCTTCGACGAACAGGCGAAGAAGCAGGACGACACCAAGAAGGCGACCGACACGCTCGCGCAGAAGATGGAGAAGGCCGAGCAGGAACAGCAGAGCGAGGACGGCGAGCCTGTGCCGGGTCGCAAGTCGGTGCAGCAAGCGGTGCCCAAGCAGAAGGCAGCCGCGGGTCAGTTGAAGGAATACAAGCCTGCCAAGCAGAAGCAGCAGGACGCGAAGGAAGACCTCGAACGCGCGCGCGAGGAACTCGACGAGGCGATCAACCAGCTCCGTCAGCAACTGCAGGACGAAGTGTTGCGCGCCCTCGAAGAGCGCTTCACCGCGATGCTCGCCAAGCAGCGCGAGCTGACGGCTCAGGCCAAGACGCTCGACAAGACGCGGCAGAAGACGTTGACCGCCGATGGCGGCATCCCTGCGTCGCTGAAGGAGCGCATCGAAGCGATGGGCACAGGCGAGCAGGACCTCGAAGTCGAGGCGAGCGACGCGCTGAAGCTGATCGAAGAGGAAGGGACCACCGCGGTGTTCCCGGAGATCGTGTCCGAGCTGAAGTCGCAGCTCGCCAAGACGGCCAAGCTGTGCCGCGCGCTCGAAACCGGTTCTGCGCTGCAAGAGAAGCAGGCGGAGGTGGAAGACACGCTCACGTTGCTGATCAACGCGTTGCGCAAGACCATCGAGAACCGCGAAAACGGGCAGTGTTGAAACGGTTCTGGCAACGGCGGTCCGCCGTTGGTTGGGATTGCTGCTGAACTCAAGATGATCAAGTTCCTGCAAGAGCGCGTGAACAAAGGCACGAAGGACTACGAGCAGTCCGTGCCCGAGGCACAACGCACGACGGACGACGCGAAGGCTGAAGCCAGCTCGCTCGCCGACAGGCAGGCCCGCGTGCGCGACCTGACGCGGAAGCTCGCGGTGAAGCTCAACAAGGAGAACGACGCGGAGGACGGCAAGTGACGCGACTCCAGGCGACGCTCGCTGCGTTGGCGCTCGCCATCGCGGCAACCGGCGCGATGTCCTGCTCGCCACTGTGCGCGCAGGATGATGCTGCGCAGCAAGCTCCTGCGCCGCAGAACCCGTTCCGTCCGTTCGATCGCAAGGCGTACGAAGCGCATGCGCGATCGCTCGGCGCGAACGATGCGCAGATGGCGCAGTTCGCGCAGCAATCCGAAGAGCTCGGTGTGCCACGCGCAGCCGACAGTCTGATGCGCGCGGTGCGTCCCGAGTTTGGCAAGGCAGTCGAGTTGAGCGAGGCGGGCGATCCCAAGGCGGCGCTCGCTCTCGCGCAGTGCATCGCCAGCGATCGCGATGCCGTGGTTGGCGCGCACGTTCGCTACCACATGGCGCGCGTGTTCCTCGATGGTGACGACCCCGAACGCGCGGTCGAGATCCTCAA
>CAIYFF010000114.1 GCA_903925435.1 uncultured Planctomycetota bacterium
CTGAACGGTAGCTGCCTTGCGACGCACGTCACGAAGCACCCTGCGCGAAGTAACGGCCAAACGAGGCGAAGTCACTTCGCTCCCACTTCGACGATGCGATCGCCAATCCTGCGCGCGAGCTCCTGGCTGTGCGTGACCATCACGAGCGTCATCCCCTTCGCGCGCAGTCCCTCGATCACGATCACGACGTCCTCGGTGCTCTTCGGATCCAACGCCGAGGTGGGCTCATCGAGCAACAGCGCCTCAGGCCCGGTCGCGAGCGCGCGCGCGATGGCGACGCGCTGCGACTCGCCGCCAGACAACCGCGCGGGGCGACGGTCGCGCGCTGCGTCCATGCCGACGCTCGCCAACAATTCGAGCGCTCGCTGCTCGGCGATGCGTTGCTCGACGCCGAACGCGCGCACCGGCGCGAGCATCACGTTGTGCAGCACATCGAGGTGTGGGAACAATGGATAGCCCTGGAAGACCATCCCCGTCCGACGCCGCAGCTGCAGCACGCGACGCTTCCACTCGCCATCCGACAACCCCGCCGGGATCTCCAGATCGCCAACGCGCAACGTGCCTTGGTCTTGCCGTTCGAGTTGGTTGAGCATGCGCAGCAATGTGCTCTTGCCTGAGCCACTGCGACCAGTGATCACCGTGGTCTTGCCGCGTTCGAACGCGCAATCGAATCCGGCAAACAGCGCGCGCCCGCCGAACGACTTGTGAATGCCGCGCAGTTCGATCATGCCTTCTCCCCGTCGAGCGAACGCTCGAAGCAGTGCGCGAGCGATGCGATCGACACGCCCGCTGCGAGACACAGCTCGCGAGTCGACATGACGATCGGACCGCACCAGAAAGGGGCTGCGTGATGCACAGGGACTCGGACTCTACCGGAGTGGAAACAGCCCATCCAAACCGCTTCCCGGAGGGCGCTCGCATCTCGTGACGAAACGCTCGGTTGGGAAGAACACAGAGACCCCACGTTGTTGCTCGGAGCATCCCCGCGGCTTCACTCGCGAACGAACGCGGCCTACGCGCTTCTCATTCCTCGCTGCATCCAACTGCGTGCGCAGCGCGAAAAGGCGCGCACTGCGGTCACTGAGTCCGCAGACCGAAGGCATTCGCACAGACCCCCGCACATGATCCGCCAAACCCTCACTGCACTTCTCGTCCTCGCTGTCCCCGCTATCGCGCAAGCCGAAGCAAGCGCCAAGAAGAACACCGTCGACAAGACGGTCGTCGAACTCGCGGTCCAGAACGGCAAGTTCAACACGCTGGTCGCCGCCGTGAAGGCCGCGGGGCTCGCGGACACCTTGTCGGGCAAGGGCCCGTTCACGATCTTCGCGCCGACGGACGAAGCCTTCGCCAAGCTGCCGAAGGAGACGCTCGAGTCGCTTCTCAAGCCGGAGAACAAGCAGAAGCTCGTCTCCATCCTCACCTACCACGTCGCAGCCGCGAAGATGCCGGCGAGTGACGTCGTGAAGGCCACGTCGATCCCGACGGTCAACGGCCAGAGCCTCACGGTCGTCACCAAGGACGGCAAGGTCACGGTCGACGGCGCCAGCGTCATCGCCACGGATGTCATGGGCACGAACGGCGTGATCCACGTGATCGACACGGTCGTGCTGCCGAAGCCGAACCTCGTCGAGACCGCCGCGAACGCGAAGTCGTTCACGACGTTGCTCGCAGCGGCGCA
>CAIYFF010000115.1 GCA_903925435.1 uncultured Planctomycetota bacterium
CTTGACCGCAAGCACGCCATAGACCGAGTTGTCGCGGTCGATCCAGGGCAAGAACCCAAACGCGCCAGGATCGGAAGCGCGCTCGATGCCGCCTTCGAGGCGTTGGATCCACGTGCCGAGGCCGTACTCGAGCTCGCCTTCGAATCCGTCGAAGCGCACCGTCATCTTCCCGGGGTCGGTGTGACGCGACAGCATCGCGTCGACCGACTCCTTCTTCAGCACGCGCACGCCGTCGAGCTCGCCGCCGTTGCTGAGCATCGCGCAGAATCGTTCGTAGTCGCGCAACGTGGACACCGCGCCACCAGCGACCCACGGATTGCGCACGGCGCCCGCACCGTCGCCTGGCGGCATCAGTGCCCCAAAGCGCGTCGCGTTCATCCTGAGCGGCTCGGCGATGCGCTGCTGGAACAGCATGTGCCAGTCCCGTCCGCTTGCGATCACCGCCGCGCACGCGGCTGCTTGGAAGGTCGCGCCGCCGTAGACCCACTCGGTCGCCGGCGCATAGCCGAGCCCTTCGTCCGCAAGCGCGCGCGCGCAGGCTTCTGCATCGAGGTCGGGATCGCGCGCCTTGCGCGATTGCGCCGGGAAGCCAGCGGTGCAGGACAAGCACTGGCGCAGCGTGATGTCCTTCTTGTCCGCGACCAAGAACGCCTTCGCGTAGCGCGACAACGGCGCGTCAAGGTCGAGCACACCGTCGTCGACGAGCGAGAGGATCGTCGCGGTCGCAAGCCACTTGCTGGCTGATGCGATCGGCACGACGCGGTCGAACTCAAACTCGCCGGTCGTGGACATGTGCAGCAAGCGCCCTTGCTGCCCCACCGCGAGCGCGGCGCCGTCGAGCCGGGCGCCGCTCGCCAGCGCGTCCAGTGCGCTTGCGATCTGCGGCGACGAACCGGCGACGCGCGGGTTTGGCTGTTGCTCCTGCGCGCACAACCAAGCGGCGCACAGGGCAACCATCGCGGCAAACCGCGATCGAGTTCGAACGACGGCAAGCAAGGTGTCGGTGGAGCGCATCGGCAACGGTAGTTCGAGTTCTATCGGCAGTCGCATCGAAGCAATCGCACCGCGCGATCGCACGACACGCGGCGCGCAACAACGAAGCACGACGAAGCCGCCCACCAACGCGCGTTGCTCGACTGCGCTGCGGCGCGCCTTCCCGACACCGGCACCCCTCGCCTCGGGCCAGATGCCCGAGCAGCGACGCCGCAACCGACGCCATGAACGACCAACCTCGACTCCAACGCTTGCTCGCCCGCGCTCTTTGCCTTCTCACCCTCGCCGCAGTCGCCTCCGCCTGCCACTTCCACGGCCACTATGGCTGCGGTCCCCAGGTCCGTTGGTGCGCGCCGGTGCGCCACTGCCGCTGAACTTTCCGGCCGACTCAGCCCAGCGATTGACCCAGGGCCTGCACAACCGGAGAACGCAAGGCATGACCAAGTCGCGCATCTTCTCCATTGCCGCCGTGCTCGGGGCGCTCGCTGTCACGATGGGCGCGTTCGGCGCCCACGCCCTCAAAGCACAGCTCGACGCCCAAGCGCTCGAATGGTGGGAGACTGGCGTCCGTTACATGTTCTGGAACCTGCCCGCGCTGCTGCTGTGCGGCATTCTCGCAACGCCGCAGCGCCAGCCGAGGCTCGCCGCATGGCTGCTGCTCATCGGCATCGGCATCTTCACCGGCACCCTGTGCGTCATGGCCCTCACCGGCATGCGCTGGCTCGGTGCGATCACGCCAATCGGCGGCGTCGCGCTGATCGCGGGCTGGCTGCTGCTGCTGCCCCATTGCCGCAACTCCGCAACCTGAGTCGACCAGCCCGATGCGCCGCGTGACTCGCGCTGCATGGGAACCTAGGATCCCCGCCCCCCTGCGCCCCTCCAAGGCGCGAACAGACCCCAAGCCCACGACCCGCGGATGACCATCCACGAGCGCCTTTCCGCGCCACAGCGTGCCCTTGCGCTGGCGGCTTCCCTTGCCCCTCTCGCTGCACAGAACGCGACGCCGGCCCCTGCCCAGGACAAGCCCGCCGCAGTTGCGCAGAACATCTCGACCGAAGGCCTGCCGACGTTCTTGTTGCCGGTGCCTGCGGGCAAGGTGCAGATCGGCATGACGATCGAGCAGCTCGTCCAATCGGCAAGCCAAGCGCTGTCGCCGCGCCGCCCCGAGTTGGCGCTGCGTGAAAGCGAACGCGAGCGACTCGCGCGCGCGCTGCGCCAAACGGCGTCGCAGCTCGGCCAGGAGACGCGCGATGTGCCCGCGTTCTTGCTCGGCAAGTGGCCAGTCAAGAACAAGGAGTACAAGGCCTTCCTCGAGAAGATGACGCAGAGCGGGACCAAGGTGCGCCCGCCGTTCCACTGGTGGCGCTACGGCAAGAAGGACGACTACGACGCGAAGCTCGCGGACATCGCGCGCGAGTTCAAAGCGGACGGCAAGCTCGGCCCGATCTTCTTCTGGGAGCGCTACGGCGAGACGCTGCCGTGGGACCTCAAGGATGACAACGGCAAGCCGATCGACGACCTGCCCGTCGTCTACGTGAGCCGCCGCGACGCGATCCGCTTCGCTGGCTTCCTTGGCATGCGCCTCCCCACCGAGACGGAGTGGACGCGCGCAGCCCGCGGCGACGGGACCAACGTGTGGCCGTGGGGCCAAAAGAAGGACATCGGCGACAAGTTCTCGGAGCAGGTGCTCGGGCTGATGAAGCTCGAGAACAACCGCGACCGCATGCTGAAGCCGGTGGGCACCGTCGAGTTCAACGCGGGCCCATTCGGCCACGTCGACATGACGGGCCAAGTGTGGCAGTTCGTCAGCGGCACGGGCTTCGGCCCGATCACCGGGCAAAAGGTGTTCGGCGAAGAGTGGAAGCTCGTCCAGAAGGACAAGAACGGTTCCGCGCTGAAGGACATCCCGGCATGGAAGGACGATCGCTTCCTGGTGAAGGGCGGCTCGTATCTGTCGTCGGGCGACCCGGTCCAGTTGCAGATCGACTGCCGCTTCCCGGTGCAAGACTCCGAGGTGCTTGAGAGCGTCGGCCTCCGCCTCGCGAAGAGCCTGAATCCCGGCTACGACCTGCTCGTGTCGCTTGTTTCGAGCGACTACAACCAGGACCTGTTCGCAACGGGCAGCGAGGACCAAAAGGTCGACTTCGATGCGCAGATCGGCATCGAACGCTACGTGCTCGCCGAGGACGGCTTCCCCAAGGAATACCACGCGTTCTCCTTTGCGCCGGTCGATTGGCTCACCGCAGAAAAGAACGCCGCGGTCGCCAAGCTCGAAGAGCGCAGCATGACCACGCCGCTGCTCGTCGGCACGATCGCGCTGACCGACGCGTCGCTCGAACCTAAGCTCGTGCCCGGCATCTACTCCGTCGCGTATCGCCAGAAGGGCATGCCGAAGGAGCTGAAGGACGCGATCAAGGCAGGCTACAAGGACGTCCAGAACGCGCTGAAGCAGAAGGAACGCGCCGGCAAGGAAGAGCCTGCTGAGGAGCCCGAGGTCAAGAAGGCGGACTGGCGCGGCGTGATTGCGCGCTACGGCATCACCGAGAAGGACCTCGAGACCAAGGGCGCGGACAACGATCTCAAGATCGTGCGCCTGGGCGCGCTCGACGTGACGACCGAACACGACGTGTTCGCGTTCTACGACAACCAGGGCAAGTGGGTCGCGACCTGCAAGGCAGGCGATCTCGCGGCTGGCAACGAAGGCCCGTCCGAGGTCCTGTTCGGTGTCGGAAAATCCGACAAGCAGGAGCACGCCAAGGTCTCCTTCAAGGCC
>CAIYFF010000116.1 GCA_903925435.1 uncultured Planctomycetota bacterium
CGGCCTGTTCGATGTCACGCGCGATCGCATCGGCGCCTTCCAGGCCCACCGAAATACGCAGCAGCCCATCGGGGATGCCCGCTTGCTTGCGCTCCTCGGCAGTCAACGGCGCGTGCGTCGTGTAGGCCGGCAACGAAGCCAACGACTCCACCGAACCCAACGAAGGGCCTCGCGCGATGAGCTCAAACGAGTCGAACACGCGCCGCGAGCGATCGAGGCCGCCTTCTACGACGAAGCTCACGATCGTGCCGCCGCCGTGCATCTGCCGCTGCGCAAGCTCGTGGTCGGGATGGCTCGCCAATCCAGGGTAGATCGCATCGGCAAGCATGCCTTCGCGCACCAGGGCTTTGAGTCGTTGGGCCAACTCCGCCGCAGCCGCCTGCTGCGCAGCGATGCGCAGATCCAACGTCGGCCACGAACGGCACAAGAGCCACGCCGGGTCTGGCGCGAGGATGCCGCCGGTGCGGCGACGAAACTGCTCGACCAGGCGCATGAGCTCGTGTCGCCCGCACACCACGCCCGCGAGCACATCCGAATGCCCGCCGTAGAACTTGGTCGCCGAGTGCACGACGAGATCGATCCCGAGCGCCAACGGGCGCTGGATCGGCGGCGGCGCAAACGTGCCATCGACGAGCGACAGCGCCCCATTCGTGCGACAGATGGCTGCACACGCCGCGAGGTCCACGAGCCGCAACGTCGGGTTGATCGGCGTCTCGAGCACGACGAGCTTCGCCGGTTCTGCGAGCCTTCGGCGCAGGTCGTTCGCATCGAGCGCATGGAAGCGTTCGACCTTCACGCCAAAGCGCGGCAGGTCTTGCGTCACGAACGCGGCGGTGCCGCCGTAGACCTCGTGCGGCACGAGGACCCGGTCGCCGGCGCGCACGAGCGCCAAGATCGCGCCGCTCATCGCGGCCATGCCGCTCGCAAACGCAACCGCGCCATCGGCGCCTTCGCGCGCGGCTGCGAGCGACTCGAACTGACGGCAGTTCGGATGCCCCATGCGCTGGTAGAAGTCCCCGCTCTGCTGCCCGGCTCCGAGCCTGCGCAACGTCTCGACGTCCGACTGCGCGGCGGACGACGCACGATGCAGCGGCGGCGACAGCGGACCGAGAGGCGTCGTGTGCGGCGTTGGAGTTCCGTAAAGGGGTTGGTCCATGGTCTGAGGCAGCCTGCCGACGGTAGCGACGCCGTGGCGCGCCGTCGACGCGCGCCTGCGCCTCTTCGATATGCTCCGCCATCGCCGATGTCGCAGACCGCATCCCATCCGAGCATTGCCGCAGTGACGCCAGTGCGCGTTCGCGTCACCCGCGACCTGCTGGACTCCATGCAGAACTCCGCGCGCGACGCCGCGCCAGCAGAGATCGGGTGGATGCTGTTCGGTTCGTATGTCGGCGAGGAGGCACGCATCGACGCCATGCATGCGCTGCGCAATGCCGCGAACAACCCGTGCGAGCAGTTCGCCGCCGACGCGCTCGAGCAGATGAACGCCTACCTGGCAGGATCGCGCGACAGCCTCCACTGCATCGGCAACGCGCACAGCCATCCCCGCGGCACGGCCCGGATGTCGAGGCTGGATCGTTGCGGTGGTCATGTAGGCAGCGTCCTGCTGATCGTCGCGCCGAACGCGACCGATGGCGTGACCTCGCGAGCCTTCTGGTTCGAGCGACTGCAAGACTCGGTCGTAGCCCCCACGCCGTCGCACGAGATCGCGGTCTGCATCGAGGATCGAACGTGATCGTCGCAGTCGGCGTCGATGACACGGAGATCGCGCGCTTTGCGCGGTTGCTGCAGAACGGATCGCTGCGCGTCTATGCGCGCATCTGCACCGACAGAGAGCGCGAGCACTGCCAAAGCCAAGAGCGGCCACACGCAGCGCTCGCCGCTCGTTGGAGCGCGAAGGAAGCGGTCGCAAAGTGCCTAGGCACCGGCTTTGCATCCGGCGTCACGCCGCGCTCGATCGAAGTCGTGCGAGAGCCAACTGGATCGTTGCGAATCGTCTTGCATGGCGCCGCGGCGGACGCGGCAAAGGCGCGCGGCATCGACCGCGTGCACATCAGCATTTCCCACAGTGGGACGCGCGCGATTGCATTCGCAGTTGCCGAGAGCGCGCCAAGTCCGCGCTGACAACGGCGCGCAGGCGACAAGGGAATCGCACCTGCGGGAAAGCTCGACGCACTGCGCCATCGCGGGACTCAAGCTGTCGGCAATCGCGCCCGATCCCAGCCGGCGTCGATGTTCTTTTCACCACGGACAAATGCAGCGCTCGCAGTGGCGCTGGCTGCGGCATCCTGTCGCACTGCCCCGCTGCGCCCGATCGAGGCCAGCGGGCCTCCTGCTGCGTTCGTCGCGTGGCTGTGCGCCGACGTGGCTCGAACCGAGTTCACTGGCTCGGACCCTCTGCCCTACCACGGCATGGCGCCCGTGACGCGCTGCAAGGACGGCTCGTTCGAGATCCGCTACGAACAGCGTGACGATGGTCGCTGGAGCCCGCGCGCAGACGGACGCATCGGCGTGACCGCGCCGCAAGACGGCGCGCTTCCTGCAACTGCTGCGTATGCGCCCGCCACTGGCATGCGGGGAGTTGGATCGTTCGCAGCGTCGTTCGTCATCCATGTCGAAGCGACGCCGCAGGGCGTCGCGGTCCATTGCGACAGCGCGCCCAACAACGCGCGACTGACCGCGCAGCACATCCAGGATGCGATCGCATTTGCGACCAGCCTGGCCAATGACGACAGCGAACCAAGGCCGTGCTGCACTGCGCATGCGCCGTGGCGCGCGCAAGCGCATCTGCGCGCAGCAATGCGTCATCATAAAATGCTCGACCTCGTTGCGGCGCGCAGCGCGCTGTCGCGAGCGCGCGCGGATGCGCCGATGCGCAGCGAGTGGAACGAGACGATCGCCCATCTCGACCTCCAGCTCGGCCAGGACGAACTTGCGGGCAATCGGCTAGCTATCGCTTCACGCTTCGCAGGCGACCCGCTTGCCCGCGCGCATGACGCAAAGGATGCGAATCTCGCGTTCCACCGCATGCGCGACCACGACGGCGCTGCGCTGCGTTCGCGCGCAGCGGACCGGATTGCGAGCGGCGACATGGCAGCCGCGCGAGCGCTTGCGCTTGCAGCGAGCGCCGCAGCTCCAGATCCGGTCGCGGACCTCGCGTTGCGGCATCAGCTGCAGGCGCAGAGCCACGACCTACGCGGTTCCCTCGGCACGGCGCTGCTGCTGCGCGAATATGGCGCGGGCGCCATCGGCGATCGGTTGCTCGCAAACGCGCTCGCAGCCACGGGCCACAGTCAGCTCGCAGAACGCGCGGAGACACGCACGCAATCGCCTGCGATTGCGAACGCACGTAGCGCGCTCTCACCGCAGGCACTGCGCATGCTCGACGATGCGTTGCGCGCGGGCGCGCCCGTCGCGGCCCCCGTTCGCTGAGCCGCGCAGCAGCGCGCGGCCGTCACTGCGCTGCTTCGATCCGCACCATCCGCACGGAGATGTCCTGCAGCGGGTAGACCGCGAAGGTTGGCGGCGATGCATCGGCGCCGTCCACGAACGATCGGCAAAGCTCGACGCCATCGATCGAAACCACGGTCGTGCACGCGCGGCGGCCCGGCGCAGACTGGATCGAGAACCGCAACGAATGCAGCGCCAACGGAATCGCCGAAGGCCCGACGGTCCGCCGATCCATCGCAGCATGCACAGCGCGCTGAACCGCGGCTCGAATCGCGGGCTCGCCTTTGTCGAGATCCGGCACGATCGCGGCGCGAAGTTGTCCATCACCGGTGGCGAAGACGACGCATGCAGCAGAACGGAACGAGAAGACATGCAGCGGCGCCGCATCGACGCTCGCTGGCAACGCGAACTCGCACGACAGCGACGCCTGCCGACAGTCGCTGCTCAGCCCCGCGTCGACGACAAGCCGCTTCTTCTGCGCATCACTCCACGACTGCGCGGAGCCAGCGTGCTCCATGCGTCCTTCGCGCAGTTGCCAGCCTTCTCCCGCGCTCCGCATGCTCGAGGCCGGGACCTGCACCGACGCGAGGAATGGCACTTCGCCATCGACCGCGACCACCGAGCCAAAGGGCGCACGACGGCGCAACTCCTCAGCCAACTCCTGCCGCCGCGACTCGCGTGCAATCCAATCCGTTGCCTCTCGCGCCACCGCACGCTCGGCGTCCGATGCGGTGAGCGCGGAGCTTGCCTGCCATTGCGCAACCGCCATCTCGACCTCGCGCGGGTCGTTGCGTTCTCTGCCGCGCGCAAGCGCCTCGCGCAGACGCTGCAACGCCATCGCACGATCCTCGCCAGATCCTGGCGCGTAGGCCCGAACGCGCAACAACCGCGGCCAGACCTCGTCGCGCAAGAACGCGCGATCAAGGTCGTCCAGCCCGTCTGCCACCGCATCCAGTTGATCGCACGCCATCGCCAGCGCTGTCTTGCCGATGCGCAACAACCGCGCATCGAGCGCTGCGAATGCGCTCTTCCCCGACTCCTGCGCGCGCTGCCAGAGGTCTGAGAACCGGAACTCGAGCAACTGCGCCTGCCGCCAATGGCCTGCGCCGATGCGCGCTTCGAGTCGGCCGCCTGCCAAAGCCCGCAGCTCGACTGCGACGCCGCCATTGCGTGGATAGCCCGGAATCGGCGGCGGCGCGGTCTCGAGCGCGGACAGGACAGCACGCGCAACCAAGCCCGCGGCCCGCATCGCTTCGCGATGAGGCTCGATCGGGTCCGATTCGTCGGCTTGTCGCGATCGCGCGCCAAGGAGCACGCCGAGTCCCGCGTCAGAGTTGCCGTCCATCAGCGCGCGCCATGCGAGATCGAGAATCTCCTCCTCGTGCACGCGCTCGGCGTCGGCGAACGCAGCCTGCAGCTGACGCTCCACGCCTGTGAGCATCGCCCCCACTTCGTGCCATGGATCGTTCGCGGCGCGGAACCGAGATGCTGGCGGATACGCCGCAGTCAGTTGTTCGCGAAGCAACGACACCGCAGCCATGCGATCCGCAATCGCACGCGGACTCGCGGCGGCGGTCCCTGGCTCGTCGACCAGCCCGACCAACGCAGCTTCTGTCTCGCTGCGCAGCGCCGCGGCCGCGCGCCGTTCGGCTGCGTCCACTTGCGCCAAGCCTTGCTCGCGCAGCTTCTCGAAGCGCTCCTCGAGCGCAGCACGCACGGCCTGCGGGAGCCGATCCGGCAACGGCCGCCGCAATCCGTCGAAGAACCCGAGGAACGCCTCTCGCCATACGCGCTCGGCAACGGCGTAGTCGCCCTGGCGCACGCGTTCGTCGGCGCGCATCGGCGTGTCGACTTCGAGATGGCGTCGCGCTTGCTCCAGCAGCGATTGGTCGCGGCGACGCGCGAGTTCTTCGATCTCGGTGAGCGCCGCATCGAGCGCGCGCGTGTCGACGGAGGACGGCAACTGGTCGCGCGAGATCCCGAGCCGCTGGGCAAGCGGCCCCGTCGCATGATCCCTCGCGAGCATCGGTCCCGACGGCCACCGCTGCGGATCGTCGGCATCGGCGGCGAGCGCGGTCCACCCCGCTGCGCGCAACTCCAAGACGAATCGATCGAGTTCCTGCTGCAACTCCAGCGACAAGCGACGCTGGGTCTGCTGCCGCCATTCTGCAGCGTCGACAGGCGCGTCCTTCGTTCGGGCCAAGAACCGGCCCCAACGCTGGCCGGGGGTTCCGAGTGTCTGCAGCTCCGCTTCGACTGCAGCAGGGAACTCGGCGCGGACCATCGGCTCCACCACTGCGGCAGCACTGTTCGCCCCGAGCCAGAACCCGGCCGCGACCAACGCCAGAGCGGCGGCGATGGCAGCCACATACTTCCGCGTCTGCGGCGGCCTGCCGGTCTCGCCGACCGAAAGCCTCGACTCGTCGACCTGCGGCCGCTGGTCGCGAGCCAATCGCTGGAGGTCATCCAGCAGTTCTCGCGGCGTCTGGTAGCGCAGCTGCGGGCTCTTGCTGAGCAGCTTGCGGATCACCAGCGACATGCCTTCCGACAGTTCCGGGTTGATCACGCGCGGCGACACCGGCGTGTCGTGCAGCACCTGCAGGATGACCTCGGTCATCGACGCGCCTTGGAACGGAGGCTGCCCCGTCGCCATGTGGTAGAGCGTCGCGCCAAGCGAATAGAGATCGCTGCGGATGTCCGCGTCCTGCGGGTTCCGCGCCTGCTCCGGCGATATGTACTGCGGCGTGCCGACCGTGGATCCATCGCGCGTAAGCGAGAGATCGGCCGGGCCCTTCGCGAGCCCCATGTCGGTCACCTTCACGGCGCCGGCGTCGTCGATGAGGATGTTGCCAGGCTTGATGTCGCGATGGATGACGTTGCGCAAGAACGCGTGGTCGAGCGCCGACGCGACCTGCGTCGCAACGTTGCGAACTTGGTCTTCTGAAAAGATGCCCCACTCCGCGAGCAATGCTCGCAGCGATCGTCCCTCCACCAACTCCATCACGAAGTAGTGGTAGCCGCCTTCCTCGCCGAGGTCGTAGCCCGTGACGATGTTGGGATGGTTCAACGCCGCGACGATGCGCGCCTCGCGACGAAGTCGTTCGACGTAGCGGGCATCGCGCGCGAGCGAGGGCCGCAGCACCTTCAGCGCCACGATGCGCGACAACTTCAGGTGCCGTGCCTTGAACACGGTCCCCATCGCGCCAGCTCCGAGGCGATCGAGGATCTCGTAGTCGCGGAACGGCTGCGCGAAGCTCATGTCGGCTCGGGGTCGCCTTGCGTTGGCGCGGACGGCGCAGCGCCGGCCTCGGGATCCATCGCGTACTTCTCCAGCTTGCGCTGCAACGCGAAGCGCGACAGGCCGAGCATCTCCGCGGACCGGCTCTTGTTGCCGCCGGACTTCGCCCATGCCTTCTTGATCTCGCGCACCTCCAACTCCACGACCATGTCGGGCAAGGTCGTGCCACGTTCCGCCGGCACACTGCCGTCGTCAGCAAACACCGGCGCCACGTCGCGACCGCCTGCGAGCACGTGCGGCGCCAGATGCGTCTCCAGGATCACGCCATCGCACAGGATCGAGGCGCGGCGAAGCTCGTTCTGCAACTCGCGCACGTTGCCCGGCCACGCGTATTCCAGCAGTCGTTGCAGCGCCGCGGGATCCAGCCGAACGCGCCCATGTTGCGGATGCAGCGTTTCGGCGAGGAAGCGCTTCGTCAGCAGCGGGATGTCTTCGCGACGCTCACGCAGCGGCGGCAGCGTGATCGGCAGCACCGAGATTCGGTAGTAGAGGTCCTCGCGGAAGTCGCCCTCGCGCACGAGTTCTTCGAGGTTGCGATTGGTCGCAGTGATCAGGCGCACGTCGACCTTCTTGGTCTCGCTGCTGCCGAGCGGCCGCACCTCGCCTTCCTGCAATGCTCGGAGCAGCTTCTTCTGCAGGTCGAGCGTCATGTCGCCGACCTCGTCGAGGAACAGCACGCCGCCGTCCGCGCGTTCGAGCAGTCCCTTCTTGGTTCCCGTGGCTCCAGTGAACGCGCCCTTCACGTAGCCGAACAACTCGGACTCGAGCAGCGACTCCGGCAACGCGGCGCAGTTCTCGCTGACGAACGATTTCTGCGCACGTCGGCTCTGCGAATGGATCGCGCGCGCCACCAGCTCCTTGCCCGTGCCCGACTCGCCGGTGATCAGCACCGGATCTTCGGCGTCGATGTACTTGTCGAGCAACGCGAACACGGCGCGCATCGCGCGGCCTTGGCCGACGATGAACTTGTAGTCGTGCTTGGTCCGAACGCCGCTCGACTCGATCGCGAGCTCTTCGCGGATCTCGCTGAGCTCGGCGGTCTTCTGCTGCAGTTGCCCGCGCAACGCCGCATTGAGTTGATCGACGCGCGACAACGCCTGCTGCAAATCGAGGCTGCGGCGCTCCAGTTCGTCGCGACCTCGCGCGTTCTGGATCGCGACGCCCGCATAGTCGCACAGCGACGTGAGCAACTGCTTCTCGCGCTCGCCGAACACTTGCTGTTGCAGTCGATTGTCGACGTAGAGCACGCCGCCGACCTTGCCCTGGATCCGAATCGGCAAGCACAGCACCGAACGCAGCCGCAGGTCGGCGACGGACTGCAGGTCGCGGAATCGGTCGTCCTGCTGCGCGTTCGTCGTCAGCTCCGTTCGGCCCGATGCGAGCACGCGGCGCGCGATCGTGCGCGACACCTTGTGCTCCGGCGACAGCACCTCTTCTTGCGCGAAGTTGCGCGCGACCTCGACGTTCTGCTCGTCGCCAGCGCCGAGGATCAGGAAGCCGCGTTCCGCGGAAGCGAGTTCGATCGCCGCGTCGACGATCTGCGTCAGCAAGCGCGATAGTTCGCGCTGCTCGTTCAACGCCGTCGCAATCGACAAGAACGTCGACAGGTCGTGCGAGCTGCGCGCGTCGCCAGTGAGGCGCGTGTCCTCGACGGACGCGTGCTCCTCCGCGGGCACCGACAGCGTGATCTCGTAGCCGCCGCACGAGAACGACTCGCCGGGTCGCAACTCCGCGCGGACCACCGGCCGGTTGCGAAGCCGCGCCGGGTTCTGCGCGCCGAGGTCGACCAGCGCAAAGCCGCCGTCGACGCGTTCGATGCGGCAGTGCATGCGCGAGATCAGACGATCTGGCAGCGACAGATCGCACTCGTTGGAGCGGCCGATCGTCACAACGTCCTGACGGAACGCGTGCGTCTCCGTCTGGCCGTCGCGGGCCACGAGCAACAGGAAGGTTCCGGAGGACATGGTGCGGTCGAGGGGTCGCGGCCGTGTGCAACCTTGTTAGCCGACGCGCGCCGCCACGGCGACCCCCGAGCCCTGGACTTCGCAGCAGAACCTGCGCGCGCCTGTCAGCCGAACTTCGCGAGCAGCGCGTCGCCGGCCTGCTCGACCTCGTCGACGCTGATGTCGCGCATGCATTGATGATGGCCGAGCGGACACACCTTCTTCTGGCACGGCATGCAGGGCAGCTTCTTTTGGATCAGCGTCGTGCGTTCGAGGCAGTAGTCGGTGTAGCGGCTGTCGGTCGGCCCCATCAGACACACCACGGGGCGATCGAATGCGACGGCAAGGTGCCGCGGACCGGTGTCGCCGGTGATCATCAGCGCACAGCGCGCGACGAGCGCAGACAGCCGATCGAGCGACAGCACGGGATCGACGAGCGCGAGAACGCCCGCGTCCTGTGCGATGCGCTTGCCGAGTTCCACTTCGGCGGGACCGACGGTCACGATCGAGCGATAGCCCTTCTGCGCGTAGCGGCGCGCGATCTCCGAGAATCGCTCGGGCATCCAAAGCTTGCTCGCGCCGAAGTTGGCGCCGACGACGAACAGCACGATCCGTTCGTGCGCGCCGATGCCAAGCCTGGACATGTGCGCATCGACCC
>CAIYFF010000117.1 GCA_903925435.1 uncultured Planctomycetota bacterium
CGAGACGCTGATCTCGCGCAGCTACGTGCGCCGCGACAAGAAGGCTCTGCGCATCACCGATCTCGGTCGCTACCTCATCGCGGTCATCCAGGACCCGCAGTTGAAGTCCGCGGAGCTGACGGGCGACTGGGAGTTCCGTCTCGGCGAAGTCGAGCGCGGCGCGCGCACGCGCGACGACTTCATGGCGGGCATCCGCGACGCAGCGCATGAACTGATCGAGAAGAACCTCGCGCCGCGCGCGTTGCCCGATGGCCTCGGCTCATGCCCGCGTTGCCAAGCAGCAGTGATCGAAGGCCGCGCCGCGTATGGCTGCTCGCGTTGGAACGACGGCTGCACGCTGCGCATTCCGAAGGACTTCCATGGCTTTGCGATCCGTGCGCAGCACGTGCGCGAACTCGTCACGCGCGGCATCGTGCTCGCGCCCGTGACGATCGGCGATCAAGGCCAGCGCATCCTGTGCGCGACGAAGAATGGCGAGGTGTTCGCGATCGAACCGCCGAGCGCGTCGGCGCAAGGACGCGGAGAACGCAACCCGGGGCGCAACAGCGCGCGACCTGGACCTACGACACGCAGCGCGCCGTCGCCCGCGGCAAACGGCGAAGCGAAGCCCAAGCGACGCGCCGCGCCGAAGAAGAAGCCACGGGATCGCGGCAACGAGGGCACCGCGTGAGCACGCGCGCGTCGCCGATGTTGCGCATCCTGTGCGCGGCGCTCGTGCTGCTCGCTGTCGCGCTGTTTGCGCTGCCGCTCGTCGGATTGCTCGCTGCAGCGCCTTGGTCGCAGTTCTTCGCGCTCGTCACGTCCGATGCAGCCATCGACGCGCTGTCGCTGTCGCTCATCAGCTCGCTTTCGGCCGCGGCGCTCGCGTTCGTGCTCGGCCTGCCTCTCGCCGCATGGCTCGCGCGCGGAGCCTCGCCGCTGCGCACCGCAGTGCGAGTCGTCGTCACGTTGCCGATCGTGTTGCCACCGATCGTCGCAGGCATCGCGCTGCTGCTCGCATTTGGGCGCAACGGCATCTTCGGCGCGTGGCTCGACCGCACCTTCGGCGTGTCGCTGCCGTTCACGACGATGGCCACCGTCGTCGCCGCCGCCTACATGGGCATGCCCTTCTTCGTGCTGTCGGCCGAAGCTGGGCTGCGCTCGCTCGACGCGCGCTTCGACGAGGCCGCGAAGACGTTGTCGGCCAACGCACAGCAGCGCTTCTTCTGGGTCACGCTGCCGATGATCAAGCCAGCGCTGCGCACGGGCCTCCTTCTCGCTTGGGCGCGCGCGCTCGGCGAGTTCTGCGCAACACAGATGTTTGCCGGCAACTTGCAGGGCACGACGCGCACGCTGCCGCTGCAATGCGCAATCGCGATGGAGTCCGCGCCCGAACTCGCGATCGGACTCGCGCTCGTGCTCGCGCTCGTCTCCGTCTGCGTGCTCGTGCTGCTGCGCAACAGCCTTCTCCCCCGCCGATGAGCCTCACTGCCGACATCCAGTTGCTGCGCGGCGCGCTGCAGATCGCAGCGAAGCTCGAAGCGCCACGCGGCCAGACGCTCGCATTGATCGGGCCGAACGGAGCTGGCAAGTCGACGTTGTTGCACGCGATCGCGGGCCTGCTGCGCATCCAAGCCGGTCGCATCGCATTCGACGGCGCCACCTGGGACGACGGCGATGCGCGCAGGTTCGTCGAGCCCGAGTTGCGCGGCATCGGCTTCGTGTTCCAGGACCACCGCCTGTTCCCGCATCTCGACGCGCGCGACAACGTCGCGTTCTCGCTGCGCGCGCGCGGCGTGCCGAAAGCGTCGGCGCGCGCAACGGCCGAAGCCTGGCTCCAGCGCGTTGGTTTGCAAGGCCACGAACGCGCGCTGCCGAGCCAACTCTCTGGCGGCCAGTCGCAGCGCGTGGCGCTCGCGCGCGCGCTCGCGAGCAAGCCGCGCGCGCTGCTGCTCGACGAACCGCTCGCCGCCGTCGACGCGTCGCTGCGGACCAAGCTTCGCTCCGACCTGCGCGCGCACCTCGACGCATTCGAAGGTCCGCGCATCGTCGTCACGCACGACCCCATCGACGCGTTTGCGCTCGCAGATCGCGTCGCGGTGATCGAGGACGGCCGCAACGTGCAAGAAGGCGCGCCCGCCGCGATCTCCGCAGCACCGCGTTCGCGCTACGCGGCGGACTTCGTCGGACTCAACTTGCTGCGTGGACAGTGCAACGCTGGCCTGGTGGCGCTCGACGGCGGCGGCGAACTCAAGGTTGCATGGACAGGCAACGGCCGCGTGTTCTTGACCGTGCAC
>CAIYFF010000118.1 GCA_903925435.1 uncultured Planctomycetota bacterium
CTGCGATGGACCGGCAACAATCCAAGCGAGAGCCGCGACCGCAACGACATGACCTTGCCGGTCACCGATGTGAGCTGGAACGATGTCGATGCCGCAGCGCGCAAGGCGGGCCTGTTGCTCCCGACCGAGGCGCAGTGGGAACACTCATGCAGAGCCGGCTCAAGCACTCCGTGGTGGACGGGTGCAGAAGAAACCGATCTGGCGCAGGGTGCCGTGTTCGGCGACGCGCTGTTGGTTGCGGTCGGCAGCAAGGCCGCCAACCGCTTTGGATTGTTCGACACCGCCGGCAACGTCTGGGAGTGGTGCCGTGATGCCTACGGGGACTACCCCTCGTCGATCGTTGTGGATCCGCTTGTGGCCAGCGGCCCGATCCGGGTCTACCGCGGCGGTAGCTGGAACAACGTCTCGTTCTACTGCCGCTCCGCGATCCGGCTCTACGACTTCCCCGACACCGCGTACTTCAACTTCGGGTTCCGGGTTTGTCTGGCCCCAGTTCTCGTCCAGTAACCAACCAAGCCCAGCGCCCGCGCCGGGGCGCAGGCACGGAGGCCCGAGCTTCGCTGTGCCGTAGATGCCGGAGCCAAGGCGCGGGCCGGCCGCGCAGCCTCCCGCCTACCACACCCTCACTTCCCACCCCGACTCCCGACCGCAACCGCCGCCAAGATCACGACCCCACCAACCACCGCCGCCGCATGCGGAACTTCCCCATGCGCGAGATACGCGAGCAGCGGGTTGAGCGCGGGTTCGATCATCAACAGCAGTGATGCGGACACCGCCGGCACCTGCGGCATCGCGCGCACGAGCAACGCATACGCGAGGCCAACCTGCAGCGTGCCGAGCACTGCGATCGACGCCCAGCTCGCCGCGTCGCCAGCGGTCCAGCCTTGGCCCATCACTGCGCCGACCGAGAACGCGAGCGGCACGTTGGCGACGTTGCCCCAGGCGACGACGGCGCACGACGCATTCGCATCGCGTTGCGACAGCCAACGCAAGCCGACGAGCAGCGTGCCATACGCGAGCCCGGACACGAGCGCGAGCAAGTTGCCAAGTCGCGGGTTCGTCGCAGTCGCGCTCGCGTCGGTGTCGGCGACGAAGAACATCGCGATGCCGATGCCGATGCATGCGAGCATCGCGAGTTCGCGCTTGCCGATGCGTTCGCCGAGCAGCAGCGGCGCGAGCAACACGACCCAGAACGGCGCGGTCGACTGCAGGAAGATCGCGTTCGCCGCGGTCGTCATCGCGTTCGCGACGACGAACAGGCACGTCGCGCCGAAGTAGGGCAGCAGCAGCATCGCGATGCGCCGATCCGGCAACCGCCGCGCCTCGGGCAGCAGCAAGAACAACGTGACGGCCGCGATGAGAGAACGCAGGCCCGCGCGCTGCAACGACGGGAACGTGCACGCCTTGATCAAGGCGCCGCCGAGCGAGACCAGGACGCCGGCGAGGAGCAGTCGGATGCGCGCGTGCACGGGCGACGCATGATGCCGCGCGCCGCCGCGCTTTACTCGCGCGCAGCGGCGCGGCACTTTGGCGCGCATGGCTAGCCACGAAACGCTCGATGTCGTCCGCGAAGGCCCGGTCCTGCACGTCCGCCTCAACCGCCCCGATGTGCGCAACGCATTCAACGGCAAGGTGGTCGAGGAGCTCGGCCTCGTGTTCCGCGAAGCGGACCTTGACGCGGACGCGCGCGTCGTCGTGTTGTCGGGCAACGGCAAGAGCTTCTCGGCCGGCGCCGACCTCGCGTGGATGCAGGAGCAAGCCGAGCTGCCGACCGAGCAGAACGAGCGCTCCGCCGAACGCATGGCGCGCATGTTCTTGGCGATCGCGCGCTGCCGGAAGCCGGTGATCGGCCGCATCCACGGCCACGCGCTCGGCGGCGGCACGGGCCTCACCGCGTCGGTCGACATGGCGTTCTGCACGCAGGACTGCCAGTTCGGGCTCACCGAGGTCAAGCTCGGCATCGTGCCCGCGGTGATCTCGCCGTTCGTGATGCAGAAGATCGGCGCGGGCCGCGCGCGCACGCTGTTCCTCACCGGCGAACGCTTCGACGGCAACGAGGCGCAGCGCATCGGCCTCGTGCACAAGGCGTGCGCGGACGAGAAGGCGCTCGACGCAGAAGTGCAGCGCACGATCGGCGAACTGCTCGCCGCCGGGCCGATGGCCGTCGCGAGCGCAAAGGAACTGATTCGCTCTGTCGGCGCGCTGTCGCTCGAAGAAGCGATCCCCGTCACGTCGAAGTGGATCGCCTCGTTGCGCGCGACGCCCGAGGCGCGCGAAGGCATGGGCGCGTTCCTCGGCAAGCGCAAGCCCAACTGGATGTCGTGACGTGAAGGCTCTCGCTGTCGTCGCTGTAGCGGGCATTGCGCTCGCGGTCTCGTGTTCGTCGTCGGATCTCCCGCGCAGCAACGAAGCCGAGATGCAAACGTCGTCTCGCGTGGAGGTCGCAGCGTCTTCGCCCGCGGGCGACCTGTCGGAGACGGATGCCGCGTCTGGAGCTGACTCCGCGTCGTCGCGCGACGGAGTTGTGCTTTCGCTCGCCGTCGACAAAGCAG
>CAIYFF010000119.1 GCA_903925435.1 uncultured Planctomycetota bacterium
CTGCAGGCTGGCGGGGCCCTGGACCACGCCGCCGTACACCTTTGCGGTGCCTGCGCCGCACTCGAGCGTCCCCGTGCAGACGATCACGCCATACCAGTTGAAGGTGCCAGCGATTCGCAGCGTGCCGTTGACGACGAGGAGGCCCCAGCCCTTCGAGTTGCCTTGGATGCGCACGTCGCCTTCGCGATACGCGATGACCGGCGCGCTGACGGAACCGTAGGTGACTGCGCTGACGTTGGAGTTGGTGATCACGACGCTCGCGCTGTTGCGCGCGAAGTCGACGATCTGCGGCACGTCGAGTGCTGGCGCTTCGCCGATCGACGGCGATCCGCCTTGGCCCAGCACTTTGGAGTCCTCACTGCCGCTGAGCTCGTCGTCGAGGTCGCTTTCGTCGCCTGGCGGAGTGATGGCAATGCCGAAGGTGTCGCTGGATCCGACGAGGGTGCCTGCCAGCGTGTAGTTGCGCCCATCCGCGCGCGCGGCGCCGCCTATCGAGATGGTGGTTGCGTCGCTGGTGAGCGTCACGGCGCCCTCGAGATCCGGCAGGTACGTTGAGAAGCCTAGATATGCAGCGATGCGACGGCGGCTGCTCTGCGTGGCTCCAGTGCTCACGACGCGAAACACGTCTTCGTCCGCCTCGTCGACGCTTCCGTCGTTGTCGTTGTCGGTCGCGTCACCCTTCAGGTAGGTGCACACCGCGGTGAACGTGCTGCCGTTCGGCAGCGTGTCCGTGAACGTGAACTGCGCCCCGGTTCCGGCCACCAGGGTTCCGCGACGCGCTTCGTTGAGCGAGTAGTCGATGCCCGACTCGGCCGCGAGCATCGCTTGTTCTTCGCGCGTCTCCAGCAGCAGTCGTTGGTTGCGCTCCGACATCGACTGCACGTAGCTGCCGATCACGAGCAGCACAGGCACGAGGACGAGGACGAGCGCGATGGCCGCAAACCCCTGTTCGCTTTCGCGCATGGATGGTGTCTGCATGAATGGCCTCAGTTGTTGCGCAGGTAGAGGACTTCGTTGGCGACGAATCGCTGCATGACTCCGGCCCGCGTGCGTGCGGCAGACTGCAGCGTGATGGTCAGCAACCGTCCGTTCAGCGTGAACGTCGCAGCCTCCAGGTTGGACGCGAGCGCGACCGGGATGCCGTCGTAGTTCATCATCAAGCGGCCTTCGTCGACCATGCCGTCGTTGTCGTCGTCGGCGCCGTTGGCGGTCTCGCCGGTCTCGACTTCGAGGCGGAATCCGCGCGGGTCGGTCAGTTGTTCTGCGTTGAGCGACAGCGCTCCGGTGGCCGAGCGGAACTGGATGGCCGCGCGAGACTCGCCGTCGACGGGCTCGATCCATTCGCCAGCTGCTGCCGCGGTGAGCGGCACATCCGCTGCGGTCGACAGCACGCGGTAGGTCGAGATCGAGCACGGCCGCATCACTTGCGACACGCGGATCGCCGAGCGTTGCAGCGACTCCATCGCAACCGCGACGTTGTCGTCGAGCCGGATGCTCGTCGTCGCTGCGGAGAGGAATGTGGCGATGCCCGCCATGACCATCGCCAGCAGCGAAGCCACGAGCGTGAGTTCGACGAGCGTGAAGCCTGATTGCCGGTTCATCGCCGTTCTCCCATCAGCGTTTGCATCGCGAAGTTGCCACCGCGCGTGGCGCCGCGCCAACGCACGCGCGCTGTGACGACGTAGAGCGGATTGGAGGTTTGGCTGCGAGCGTGCGGCGTGACGTGGATCTCGCCCGCCATGCCGTCGGCGTCGCCCTGCAGTGGCGTGAGTCCGCGCGCCTCGCCGTTCTGGCCGATCACTTCAAAGCCTTGGCCTTCGAGCGTCGGCAGCGTGGCCATGTCGACGCTGCGCAGCGTCTCCAGCATGTTGCGGCACGCGGACATCGCG
Source organism: uncultured Planctomycetota bacterium (assembly GCA_903925435.1). Classification (GTDB taxonomy): domain Bacteria; phylum Planctomycetota; class UBA1135; order UBA1135; family UBA2386; genus SXPK01. Next base: position 1,890 of record CAIYFF010000119.1, read on the forward strand.
AGGATCTGTTCGCCGTGGACGCGGCGCTGGGATTGGTGCTGCGTCACGCCGACCAGCGCTGCGCCGATCAGCAGCACTGCGATGACCATTCCGGTCAGCAACTCGACCATCGAGATGCCGGATTCGTCTGCGCGGGCTGGGCGCGAAACGCTGGCAGTGCGGTCAAGTTCGTGGGATGGCATGGCGTGCGACCAGCAGTGGTTCGGCACGACGCATCGCGAACTGCACCCCGAATCGTCCCGTTTTCCGGGGGCGGGGCGTTCTTGCCGGAAGGCCCTTCGTCCTACTGCGAAGGCGAAGGGCGACGAAGCAATTCCGCCGCCAACACGCCGCCGGTGATCAGTGCGCCGCCCAGCCATTCCTGCGCATCGAGCGTGTCGCCCAGGAGTCCCATGCCACCGATGGCTCCAAAGAGCGGTTGCGTCGCGAAGATCACGGCAACCTGCTGCGCCTTGATGCGCGGCTGCATGCGGCTCTGCACGACCAGCGCGATCGCGAGCGCGAAGACCGCCAAGTAGACGATGCTTGCCGCAATCCACGGATCGACGAGCAATTCGATGGCTCCCGGCGCTCCGCCAGCGATCGGCAGAGCGATGCTTGCGCCGACCGCCACTGTCACCAGCTGCCACCAGCAGAATGCGAGTTCCTCGTTGGGGCGCGACCAGCGCGACATCAGCAGGATGTGGCACGCGAAACTCACGGCAGCGCCGGTCTGCATGAGGATGCCAGCGATCGTGTTCAGTCGTTCTGCGCCTTCGGCCTTTGCGCCGATGCACATCAGCACGAGACCCAAGGAGCCGAGCAACAGGCCGAACGCGGTCGACGGCAGCATGCGTTCGCGGAACACGAGCCAGCCGCCGAGCGCCACGAGCAACGTGATGAGGCCCGACAAGAAGCCAGCCATCGAGGCTGTCGTCTGCTGCATGCCATAGGTCTGCAGCACGTAGCCGAGCAGCAGCGCGATGCCGGTGATGATTCCGCGCACCGCAGACGTTGCCAGCGCGTGGCGTTGGCGCATCGCGACCAATGGCATGAGGAACAAGCACGCGAGCCAGAAGCGCGCGGTCATAAGCGCGAACGGCTGCAGCCCGCGATCCAGCGCGTATTTGACCGCTGAGTAGCTCACGCCCCAGATGAGGTTCATCGAGAGCAGCCAGAGCTGCGGGGCGAAGCTGCGTCGGTCACTCATGCGGGCGCAGCAGCATAGCGGCGCGGCCGAGCGAGCCCGCGCATCGAATGCGCGCGCTTCAGCGGCCGCCGTTGCGTTGCCGTGCGGGGCCGCCGTTCTGCGGCGCTTGGTCCGGGCTCTGGAACTCGTAGGCCGGCAGCTTCAACAGGTCCTGGTCGACTTCCTTCAGCGCCGCTTCGAGCTGTGCGAGTTGGTCGTCGAGCTTCTGAGCGCGAAGCATCGTGCGCAGCATGCGCGCCGTGTCCGACGCGGACAGGTTGAGGCCATCGAACGTCGCGGTTGCCTCGGGCTTGGTGCGCAGCGCGGTGATCAGTTCTTGCGTCGACGGCACGAGCAAGCCTTGCTCGAGCAGCACGCGCGAACGTCCTGCGTGCGCCATCGAGATGTAGTGATCCGTGTTGCCCGCGGTCTCCGGGTTGCGCGCGACGCAGTCGCGGAATCGGCCGATTGCGCGCTCGTAGGCCGTCAGCGCCGCATCGGACTCACCGCGCCGGCGGTGCGACTCGGCGACGACGAGCGTCGCGTAGCCCGTGTACCACGCGAGGTCGGCGCTCGGCTGCTTCTCGAGCAAGCGCGCGTAGGCGGCCTCGAGCGCTTCTGCGCCCTGCTCCTCCAGGATGCGCGAGCGCATGCGTTCGTGCAGCGCAGACGACGCCGGAAAGCGCGCGATGCCGCCATCGAGGATTGCGTTGGCTTGGCCCTTGCCACCGAGCGCTTTGACGAAGTCGTAGTGGTCGACGAAGTGGTAGTCCTGGCCGAGCGGGTGCTTCTCGAGGACCGAGTAGGCGGTGTGCACGTCGGTGAGCCACTCGCGCTTCCACTGCGTCTTGTTGCGGATCGATTCGACGATCGCGTTCTGCCGCGCTTCGGCAAAGACCTGCATCGCAAGCATCGCGGAGTAGCTGCTCGCGTCCTTGGGCACGAGCTTCGATGCAGCCTCGGCGGCGGCATACGCGGCTTCGAGGTCGCGCAATTGCCACGATGCGGCCGCAATCACGGCCTCGGCACGGAATGCGCCGTCTTGGACTGCGTCGAGCCCAAACTTCTTCGCGCGCTTGGCTTGCTCGCGCGCGTCCTCGAACAGCAACTGCGCAAAGCGCTCCGCGTCGCGCGCATTGCGCGCGGCGTTGGGATCCTTGCGCAGGGCGAGTTCGAGCGTCGACTCCGCCATCGTGATCACTTGCTCGGCAGAACGCGGCTCGCGCTGCGCCGCGTCCTCGGCGCGACGAATGCGCGCTTCGAGCGCGTAGCTGTCGACGGATTCGGTCGGCGGTTGCGCTTCGATCGCCTGTGCCCAGCCCTTCACGTCGACGCCGCCATCGCGGCTCGCGAGGCCTTGGTGCACGAGCGCCAGCGTGCGCGCTTGCGGCGCAGTCTCGCCAAGACGTTCGAGCGCGGCCACGAGCTTGTTGCGTTCGTCCTCGGCGAGCGGCGCCTTCAGCGCTTCGCCGATGAGATCGATCGCGCCCTCCTGCTTCGACTGTGCAAGCGCACGGCGCGCAGCGGTGGCGCGTTCGACGTCGAGGCCGAGAACACCAAGACGCAGCAGGTCGACCGGCGCGTCGCCGCCCATCGTCTCTGCGACCTTGAGCAGCGAATCCCGCATTTGCGGCTGGCCTGCGGCAAACGCTTGCTCGACGGCTTCGCGGTCGCGGACATCGCGGCTCTTCACGCGTTCGAGGATCGACTTGTCGCCGCGGACGATCGGCTCCGCTTGGATCGTGCGATCGGCGATGCCCTTCTTGATGCGATCAAACACCGAGTCCGTGTCCCACGCGTAGAACACGTCGTAGGTCTCGCTGCCGTCGAGCTCGACCATGATGTGGCGCGGCGCGATGCGGCGACCGTCCATGAACTTCTCGTAGAGCATCGGCTCGATCGCGATGTGCTCGCCGCAGGTGACGCAGCCAAAACGCGGGCAAGGGATGCGGCGGCCTTCATCGTCGTAGTCGCGCGGATTGTGGCGATACACCGACGCGATCACGCAGACATACGGCTCGTAGAGCTTGGCGATCTCCGGCATGCGGTAGCGAACGCCCGCGTAGTGCTCGCTCGCGATCTCGCCGTCCATGTTGACGCACACGAGGATCGGCCGCTTCTGCTCCTTGCTCAGCGCGAGCGCGTCTTCCCACGTGCGCTGGAACGTCAACTGCACAGGCTTCTTCCAATCCTCGGCAGTCGGCGCGTACCACATCTGCTCGCGCGTGACACCTTGCGGCAGTTGCGCGGCGGCGGCGGTCGGCATCGCAAGCGCCGTGAGCAGCGCAGCGGTGAAGAGCGGGAGTAGACGTCGATTGGTCGTGGATGCCATGGCGGTCGGTCCGAAGGGGTCGGCAGGATACGCCGGGTGCGCGTGCGGTGCGCAGCGGGATTTCGTCGCATGCTTGCGAAGCGCGCGCAGAGCTTTGGGAAAACGTGGTGGGCCCGTAACGAAGCTGCTGCGGATGCGCACGATTCGCCTCTCGCATGCAGAGGAACGCCTGTTGCGCTGCAGCGCCGCCTCTGGTGCCGTTTCCAATTCCGCAATCGCCATGAAGCAAGCCTTCGCCTGTGTCGTTGTTCTCGCTGGTTGCGCCATCGCGCAGCAACCCGCGCTCACCATCTACAACCAGCGCTTCGCCGTCGTCCGCGAGCGCATCGCGCTGGACCTGAAGCCCGGCAAGAACCTGGCGCAGTTCTCGGGCGTGACGTCGCAGGTCGAGGCGGACTCGGTCGTGTTGCGCGATCGCGCGGGGAAGGCGCAGTTCTCGATCCTCGAGCAGAGCTATCGCGCCGACACGGTGTCGCAGGGCTTGCTGCTCGACCTCAATGAAGGCAAGGAGATCGACTTCCTCGTCTACGGCCGCGACGGCGCGGAGTCGGTGGTGCGCGGCAAGGTGATCCGGTCTGGCTATCAACGCGGAGGGGCGGATGGGTCCGGTTCACCGATCGTCGAGGTCGACGGCAAGCTGCGCTTCTCGTTGCCGGGGCAGCCAGTGTTCACTTCGCTTGCCGACGACTCGATCCTGCTGCCGACGTTGCAGTGGGCGATCCACGCGCCGGAGGCCGCTGCGTTCGAGGCAGAACTCGGCTACGTGACAGGCGGCATGGGATGGGAAGCGACCTACAACCTCGTCATGCCGGAGACGGGCGACACGCTCGATCTCGTCGGGTGGGTGACGGTCGACAACCAGTCCGGGGTGACGTTCCGCGACGCTGCGATCAAGCTGATGGCAGGCGACGTGAACAAGCTGCAACAAGGGCAAGTCGCGTTCGGCCAGGATGCGTTCTACCTCGGCCTGGTTCGCAAGACGGAGGCGCCGCAGGTCACGGAGAAGGCGTTTGACGAGTTTCA
>CAIYFF010000120.1 GCA_903925435.1 uncultured Planctomycetota bacterium
CCGCTCTTGCTGCATGCGACCGCGAAGTTGCGCGTCGATGCCGACAAGCCGCATCGCTCGACGTGGGCCGAGGACACGCTCGAACTCGGGCCGCTCACGCTCGAATTCCATGACGGCACCGCGCCGTATGCGCGCGCGATCGCCGACGAATACGCCGCGATCCGTCCTCACCTCGTCGCGATCACTGGCGTCGAGCCTTCGCCGGGGATGATCAAGCGACTGCTTGCGCTGCCAACTGGTGGCGGCGGGTTCTCCAGCGGCGAGCGCATCGCGATCGGCGCATGGTGGGGCGACTATCCCAAGACGCGTTACCCGATGGTCGAGTTGATCGGCCATGAAGCAGGTCACTCGTGGGTGCTGCCGCATCCCGAGCCGCTCTGGAACGAGCCGATCGCCACATGGCTTGGCATCGAAGTCGGGCGACGCATGGGGCTGAAGGACGCGGACGAGACGATCCGCCGCCAGATCGCGCTCGCGCGGCGGCACGATCCCAAGTTCGACAAAGTCGATCCATTGTCGCAGAGCGCGCACCGCGATCTGGTCTGGGGCAAGTCGTTCTTCGTGTTCGAGGAACTCGAGAAGAAGCACGGGCCCGGCGCGATGGCGAAGTACTTCCGCACGAAGCGAGAACTGCTGAAAGCCGATCGCCCGCGCTACACGTTTGACGATCTCGTTGCGGTGTGGAGTCGAGCCACGGGCGAGAACCTGTTCCCGTGGTTTCAAAGCCTCGGCTTCGTCGTGCGCGAAGAGCGCACCGGCATCGCGGTGCGCTGACTCGATCAACTCGGCCGCGCAATCTGCTGCAGGCTGCGCATGAGCTCGCGTGCGGCAGCAGGCGCGAGCGCAACGCATTGCTTGGCGATCGGCCACGCGATCCACGCGAGCGCAACGAGGCTCAGCGACGCATAGACGAGCGTCGTTGGATACACGAACGCGGGCTTCTCGATCGCGTACCACAGCGGGCTGATGTCCGGCACCCAGATCATCACGGAGCCCTCCGCCGCATGCAGCGCTGGGTCCGCGAGCAGATGGTGGAACGCGACGGTCGTGCCGTTGATGCAGACCCACGTCGACCAACACAGGCAGAGCAGCGTCGCGGCAGCGCTCCAGAACGACTCATGCCGCCGCATCGATTGTTGCGCCAGCAGCAGCGTCGCGGGCAGCGCGCCGAGCATCAAAAAGCGCGGGCCCCAATACGCGCCGCCAAACCAGCTCCACCACTTCGCGAAGACGAGCGCAGTCAGCAACACGAACAACAACCACAGCCGCATCGTTGGGCGCATTCCTTCTGGCTGCGCAGACGGAGAGCGCAAGAAGAAGAGGCCGGGCGCATACGGGAACAAGCCAATGCCGCTCGCAAACGCGAGACCGAGCAAGCCGAGCAGCAACGGATACGAGAACCCGCCGAGCCCGACGTAGGGCATCAAGTGGTTCTGCAGGATCCCGTCGTCGTCGTAGCCAAACGATGCGGGCGATCCGCGACGGAGCCAGTTCTCCAATGCGATCAGCAGCAGCGCACACGCGGGCGCGAGCAACGGCCACGGGCGCCGAGCGGCAATCGCGCGCAACAGCGCAAGGAAACCGAGCGGCAGCAGCATCGGCGGCACATTGGCGACGCCGATGCACAACAGCGCCCAGGACCCGATGCCACCGCCCGTCGCGAGGCCGTGCAAGCCCACCGCCGCGGTCACCATCGTGAACATCTCGCCGTAGTACATGCCCGCCGAGAACGGCAGGAACGAAGCGGACATCAGCAACACGCAGAACCTGCCCGCAAGCGCTGGCGATGCCGAACGGCTCGTGATGCGCCACATGCATGCGACGCAGGCAGCGAGCACGAACACGTTGAACCGCGACAAGAACCAGTCCCCCGTGCCAAACAAGCGGTCGAGGAACAACAGCGGCGCAGACACCAGCGGCGCGACAATGGAGTACTTGTCCATCGTGAGCCGCCCTTCGTCGAACAGCGCCAGCAGCGCGCGATGACGAAGAGTGCCGTCACCGCCGATTTGGTGGAGCAAGCACGTCAGGTGCGCCGCGAAGAACGCGACGACGAGAATGCGCGGCAACATGCTGGAACCGGATGCTGGCGCGCGCGTGGGCTCGATCATTGGCGTCGTGAGTCGCAGCGCAGCCTATTTCGTCTCCGCGGCGCGCAGCAAGCACGCAGACTGCCGCTCGCCAAGTTCACATCGCAAAGCTCGCGGAGCGCTGCAGCGCGCGCTCGTAGACGGCAGCCGTCTGCGCCGTGGCGCTCGACCATCCGTAGCGAATGCTCTCGAGCCGCCCAGCCTCGCCCACCGCGATGCGACGCTGCGGATCGTCGAGCATTCCCGTGATCGCACGAGCCAACGCCTGCGCGTCGCGCGGCTCCACCAAGACGCCGGTGCGCCCATCGCGAACGATCTCTGGGATCGCGCCGACGCGCGTCGCGACGATCGGGCGGCCAGCAGCCATCGCCTCGATCAGCATCAAGCCGAAGCCCTCCCATCGGGATGGCGCGACCACGAGGTCGAGTGCCGCGTAGACCGAGGCCATGTCGTCGCGATTGCCGAGGAAGCGAATGCGATCCGACAAGCCGAACACCGCGATCTTCTGCCGCAGACGCTGCTGCAGCTCCGCGTCCTCTGCGAACCCCACCATGACGAACATGGGCTCAGGACGCTCCACGGCGATCGCGAGCGCGGCCTCAACGAAGTCGTCCTGCCCCTTCTGCTCGGTGATGCGTCCGATCAATCCGACCACGGGCCTCGTTGCGTCAAGTAGCAGCGCGCGTCGCGCGTCGCTGCGGTCTACGCCCGTGAATGCGCTCGCGTCGACGCCGTTCGGGATCACGTCGATGCGCTGCTCATCGACACCGATGTTGTCCGCCACGTGTCGACGCACCGATTCGGACACCGCGATCATCGCGTCCGTCGATGCGACGAGCCTCCGTTCCAGCGAGAGCATCGCAG
>CAIYFF010000121.1 GCA_903925435.1 uncultured Planctomycetota bacterium
GCGTGAGCTCGACGTCATCCGAGACCGGCGCGCGGCCCTGCGCGAACACGCCAAACAGGTTGTAGCGCGCATTGTCGCCCAGCGGCCCCTGGATCGCCGCCGTCGTAGGTGACGTGATGACACCAAGCGAATCGTAGTCCGTGTTGACTGTGTCCGAGTCGATCGCATCGCGATACCAGTCAGCACCGTAGGTGATCGTCGCTTCATCGACCTTGCTCTCGAAGCTCAACGCTGCGCCAAGCGTGTCGATGTCCGTATCGTCGAGTTGCACTCTCGTACGGGGCTGGCCACTCACGACCACTGGGCGCGTGCGGTTGAATCCTTCCTGCATGCGCTGGAACGAGAACGTCAGCTTGTAGCTGTCGATCGCGCCGCCAAGGTCCTCGCCTGCGAGTCGGCCATAGCTGAGCGAACGATCCTGATCATAGATTCGAGCAAAGTCGCGAGGCTGTGGCAGCGACGTGCCCTGCCACGGCTCGAAGTAGATCGTGTTGTGCGTGCGCCACACGTCGTCCTGCTCGAGCTGCTGATGCGCAGCCGTGAACGTGTGGTTGTGATCGAGCGCGACATCCGCGCGCAGGTCGAAGTCGAACTCGTCGTAGCCCGTCTTCTCCATCGTGCCGAGATCGCGATCCCAGATGTTGCCGAAGTCGCGATAGGTCACGCCCGCGTGCAAGCCGTAGTCGCCACCCTTGCCGAACTGCGACTCGATGCGGCCCGTGTGCGAGCCGCCATTGGTGTCGTAGCGATACAGCGCAGAACCATGCGCAAAGCCCTCGCCATCGCGCTCGCTGCGGAAGTTCGAGTTGCGCGTGTGCAGGTTGACCGTGCCACCCGCTGCATCGGAGCCGTAGAGCACCGAGCCCTGGCTCTTGATCACTTCGATCTCGTCGACGGAGTAGGCGTCGATCGTGTTGAAGTACTGGACTGGGCCGCTACGGAAGCCCGAGTTGTTGAAGCGGATGCCGTCGATCAGCACCAAGTTCTGCCGGCCCGTGAAGCCACGGATGTACGGCGAGCCGTGCCCATGGGTCGTCTTCTGCACCATCACGCCCGGGATGTCGCGCAGCGCCTCGGGCAGCGTGCGATGGCCACGTTCGAGGAACGTCTTCTGGCTCATCGTCTGGTAGGTGTAGGGCGTCGAGAGCTCCTCCTCGGCGAAGCCTGAGGCGGTCACGACGATGCGGGGCGGGCCGCCCTGCGAACCCACGCCCTGCGGCGGCGGAGGCGGCGGCTCTTGCTGCGGCGCCGCGGGCTTGGGCGACTGCGCAGGCGCTGGATCTTGCTTCTGGGCGGACGCTACGGCTGCGGAAGTTGCCGGGGCCGGGGCCAGTGCGGGAGCAGAAGCGGGAGCCTGTGCCACAGCCGGCAGCGCGAGCGCTGCGCAGGCTGCGACCACAGGAAGCGAGGGGGCAGACTTCGTTTCCATGTGCGGGAGAGAGACAGAGAGTCGACGCGCCGTGACGAGGGCTGGCGCGAGGTGCCGCCGAACGACGCCGGGGCGGGCACGGTTCAGCCAGATTTCTGACGGCCGGCCCCCCAACGCCAACGCTACCCTTCTCTCCCCGCAGCCACCGCATGCGCTCCTCGACCGGCCAGCACTTCCTCGCGCTCGACCACGTGCGCGCCGTCGCCGCGTGGCTGGTGTTCGTGTGGCACTTCCACCACGGCAACCCA
>CAIYFF010000122.1 GCA_903925435.1 uncultured Planctomycetota bacterium
ACGAAGATCCAGACGGCCCACCGGTGCAAACCCCGGGCCGCAGGCTTCTTCCAGAGCAGCAAGCCGGTCAGCACGACCGGAATCGCGAGCAGGCCGCCAGCTTTGGCGCAGACGAGATGGATGCGCTGGACGTCGGGGTCGAATGCGTAGAGGCGCGCAAGCTTCTCGGTCAACAGGATCGCGACAACCAGGCTCACCATCGACGCAGGGCCAGCGATCAGGTGCGCGCGGCGCTTTCGCTGCAGGCCAGACACGATCGCAAGCGCCATCAGCGCGACCGTCGAAACCAGCGCAATCCAAAACCAGACGTCAGCGCCCATGGGGCGCGGGACTCTGGCACACGGCGCAGCGGATCGCAACGGAGCGAACCTGCCACATGGCCGCTTGCGACGAAGTTCCCGAGGCCATCGCGCGAGACGAACCTCACCGAAAGCGCGTCGTTCGAGAGGTCGCGCACACAACCCAGCGATGGAGACATGGCCGCGCTCCGCTACGTTGTCCGCCATGCCAACGGACATGCGCGCACAGCCAGACGGCAAGCACAGAAAGGTCGGGATCGCCGTCGCCCGCTTCAACGAAGTCGTGACCGAGCGCCTGCTGCAAGGCGCACTGCTTGCGTGCAAGGAACGCGGCGTGGCCGACACCGACATCTACGTCGCCCATGTGCCCGGCGCATTCGAGTTGCCGCAAGCGGCGCTGTGGCTCGCGAAGACTCTGCGCTGCGATGCGGTCGCAGCACTCGGCGCCGTGATCCGTGGCGAGACGAGCCACTACGACTACGTGTGCAACGGCGCCACCGATGGCGTGCTGCGCGCCAGCCTCGACACCGACACGCCGATCGCGTTCGGCGTGCTCACGTGCGAGAACATGGCGCAAGCGCTGGCGCGCGCTGGCGGAGACGCCGGCAACAAGGGCCACGACGCCGTGATGGCCGCGTTGGAGATGGCGGACTTGAAGCGCTGCATCCAAGACGCAGCGGCAAGCGCGCAGCCCCCCCGTTGAGCATTCGCGAAGTCTTGCTACAGTCCTGCGACCCGCGCTCCCCCCTGCGCCGCTCCTTGCCATGCCCCAACCAGTCCGTCGCCGCACGAAAGCACGCGAAGTCGCGCTCCAACTGCTGTTCCAGTACGACCTTCGCGGCCCCAACTACGAGCAGGAGCTCGGCACGGACCTAACTGGCCTGTGCAACGAGGCCGCTGAGGGCGACGAAGAGATCCGCACGTTCGCCGTGCGCCTCGTCGAAGGCACGTTGAAGCTGCGCAACGAGATCGATGACCGGCTCAAGACCGTCACGCGCAACTGGGACCTGAAGCGCATGGCGAGCGTCGATCGCAACATCCTGCGCATGACGGTCTACGAACTGGCGCACTGCGCAGACGTTCCACCCAAGGTTGCGATCAACGAAGCGATCGAGTTGGGCAAGAAGTACTCGACGGCCAACTCGGGTGGCTTCGTGAACGGCATCCTCGACCGCGTGCGCATGGACCTCGAGAAGGAGCGCGCAGCAGCGCAAGGCTCCCGCGGCTCCTCTGCACCGGACACCTCGGCCACGCAGGCCACCTGATCGCGGGCATGGTGTTCGGCAAGTTGCTGGGCGCGCTGAAGAAGACGCGCGAAGTCCTCACCGCCGGCCTGTCGCGGCTGTTCTCGATCGGCCGCAAACTCGACGAGGACTTCCTCGACGAGTTGGAGCACGTTCTCTACCAAGCGGACCTCGGCCCGGTCGGCTCGCAGATCGTCGAGGACCTGAAGCAGGCGTGGAAGCGCCGCGAAGTCACCGAGGTCGCGCAGGTGCCTGCGCACCTGAAGAAGAAGTTGATCGCGATGCTGGATGGCGCGGCGCAGCCGATCGCGCGGTCGCAGCAAAAGCCGACCGTCGTGCTCGTCGTCGGCGTGAACGGCGCAGGCAAGACGACGTCGATCGCAAAGCTCGCGCGACACCTGCAACAGCAGGGCAACTCGGTCATGGTCGGCGCCGGCGACACGTTCCGCGCAGCGGCAGTTGAGCAACTGACCATGTGGGCGCAGCGACTCGGCATCCCGATCGTCAAGCAACACACCGGAGCAGATCCGGCGGCGGTCGCATTCGACGCCGTGTCGGCAGCCGTCGCGCGACAGGTCGACTACCTGATCCTCGACACCGCCGGCCGTCTGCACACGCAGAAGAACCTGATGACCGAACTCGAGAAGGTCGTCCGGGTGGTCAAGAAGGTGCTGCCCTCCGCGCCGCACGAGACGTTGCTCGTGCTCGACGCGACCACGGGCCAGAACGCGATCCGGCAAGCCAGCGAGTTCAGCAAGTCCGCGCCAGTGACGGGCCTGATCCTCGCGAAGATGGACGGCACGGCGAAGGGCGGAGCCGTGTTTGGCATCCGCTCTGCGCTGCCGGTGCCCGTGAAGTTCCTCGGCGTCGGCGAAGGAGTGGACGATCTCGAGGCCTTTGCCGTCGAACCCTACGTGGACGCGATCCTCCAGTTCGAGTCGCAGAAGCCCGCATGACCGAGGCTCGCAGCGCCTTCTGCACGCGCAGCGCGATCGCGCTGCTGTTCCTGCTCGCGCTGCCATTCGATCCGCACTGGATCGACTTCGAACACGCTCGCCGCGGTGCGCTGCTGCTGCTGGTCGGCGCCATTGCGATGCTGAAGCCGAGCACACTGCAACCGCGGGCGCACGGCGACGCGTGGCTGCTCGGCCTTGTTGCTTGGACAGCGGGCGCGAGCGCCATCGCTCTGGGGTCCATCACCAACGTCGACGCGTGGCTGCGCATCCTGTGGCTATTGGCATTGCTGATGCTGTGGCGACTTGGCGCAACTGCGGACAAGGGCAAGCTCGCGTTGTGCGCAGCGATCGTGCTGATCGCCGTGTCGCTGGTCGGCGTTCTGCAGCGTCTCGGAGTTCCGTTGTGGATTGGCTCTACGGACGAGCCCGTCAGTTTGTTTGGCAACCGCAACGTCGCGGCGGAGTTCGTCGCGATCGCCGGGGCCTGTGTGGCCGCAGGGTTGCGCCAGCGCCCGCGATGGCAACTGGCGGCGCTCGCGCTTGCCGGCGTGTATGCGATGGCCAACGGCTCGCGCTCAGGCATCGTGGCGTTGCCACTCGGCGTCGGCGTCGCGTGCGCACTGTCGCGCGAGTTGGGCCGCGGACGGTGGATGCCGCTCCTAGCCTCCGTCTTGGGCATGCTGTCGGGCGCCCTCTGGCTCGCGATTCCTGCGCCCAGCGCGCAGCCCCTTCCGCGCGCCGCGATGCCTGGCTCCGCCGTGCGCACCGAGACCCTGCAAGTCCGCGCCGAGATCCACAAAGGCGGCTTGGCGATGCTGCTGGACGCGCCGATCCTCGGCCACGGCGCAGGCCAGTTTGCTGTCGACTACCCGCGCTACCGCACGCAGCGCGAGATCGAGTTGTCGTCGATGCAACGCGCCGAGATGCGACGCGTCGCGAGCGCGCACGACGACTGGATGGAAACCGCGATCGAAGGAGGCCTCGCGGCGCTCGCGTTCCTGCTGCTGTTCTTCTGGTCGCGGTTGCGGCCTGCGCGCATCGACGCATTCGCAGCGCCCATGCTGGCGCTCGCAGCGCTGATGCTCATCCGTTCGCCGCTCGGCAACGCGCCTGCCGTGGCGCTCGCCCTGCTGTTTGCGTCGAAGGCAACGCTGCCCGAAGGCGTCCGACCCGAGTCGACCGCGCGCTGGCAGCGCCTTGCGTTGCGCATCCTTGGCTGCGCGATGTTGCTGGCTGGTGTCTGCGTGCTCACGGCAGCGTTCTGCATCGCTCGCTTTGCGCAACAGCAGCCAGCCACTGCGGACACTGTGCGTTGGCTCGAGCGCGCAGTTGCCGCACAGCCGGCGGATCCTGTGGCGTTGCAGCTGCTCGCAAGCGAACGCGCGCGCACCGCGCTTCTCCGCGACGATGCCGAACGCGGGCTCGCGACCGCAGACGCATTGGTGGCAATCCGGCCGTTCGAACCGTCCTACCGCCTGCTGCGCGCCGACCTGATGCGCATGTGCGGCAAGACCAAGGACAGCAAGCGTGAGCTCGCCGAGGCCAGCCGCCTCGATCCGTTTGAGCCGCAAGTGCAGATCCAGCTTGCGGGCGTCTACGCGACGGAAGGCGACTACGACGCGGCAATCGTGGCGCTCGCCACGGATCCACCAGTTGCGCTGCGCAACGCGCTGGCCGAGCAACTCGATGCGCTCGCGCGCGCAGCCACGGAGGCGCAAGCGCCCGCGTCGGCGGCACGAATCGAAGCGGAGGCCGCATTCGTGCGCGTGCTCGACGCGATGAAGGACCAGACGCCACGCGGCGACTTGCTCGCGAAGTCCCGGCTCGACGCGATGCGCGAGAAGTTCGCAACAGCCCGCATCGACGCAAACGACATGCGACCGCTGGCACTGCTCGCGGCCCTGTCGATGCGCACAGGGCAAACCGGAATCGCCGACACCACCGCCGACCTTGCGAAGAAGCGCGGCGCGCAGCTGCCAGCGTGGCAATGGTCCTTGCTGCGCGAAGTCAGCGAACCACTGCGCTCGTGCGCCGGATGGGCGGAGTTGCTGCCGTTCGACGCGCAGTAACGACGTCGCCTCTGCTCAGCGGCCGCCGGATTGCGCCTTCTCGGCACTGCCACTCGTCGCGGACTCCGCCTTCTTGCTCAGCGCCTCCGCATCGGCAAGTTCGGCCTCCGCAGACGTGAATGCGCAGAAGTCGACGAACGTGCGCGCCATTGCGCGCTCGCGCAGCGCGTCGGGCAAAGCCGCGCGGATGGGCTCGTGCAGCGCATGCGCGAGGTAGGCGACGCCGAGGCGCGTTGCATGCAATCGGTCCCCCTGGAGCAAGTAGCCGGGCGTCGTCGCGAATTGGCGATCCGCCACGGACAACGTCACTCCATCCTGCTTCATCGCCGCCACCACCTGCGCGAGCGGAAAGATGCGCACGCGCGGCCGCTCCTTGGCCCACTGCGCGATCGCGACGTTCATCGCGGCGAGGTCGACTTCGCTCGGCACTTGATGCGGCTTCAGCATGCGGCGGTCCGCGCCGCGCATGTCAGGCAAGTCCCCCACGACCATGCCGCACGGCAGCAGATCCAACGTCTCGAGCCCCGACCGCAGGCGCCGCATGCGCTCCTCGCCCTCCGCGTCGCTGGCGCCCAGCACTGCGCCGTAGCCGT
>CAIYFF010000123.1 GCA_903925435.1 uncultured Planctomycetota bacterium
GTGTTCCTCGCGTTCCAAGAAAGCCAGGCGCTCGGCGTCGCGTTCTTGGTCGGCGAGGCGATCGTTGCGCCGATCGCACTGTGGCAGGCCTTTCGCTTGATGCCGCGCACTCGACTCGGTCGCGCGCTGATGCTCGAAGGCCCCAAGCCATCCGAGGTGCACGGCGCGGCCATGGACTCTGATATCTCCGGCTTGATGCACAAGCGGGGCACGGCGTTGTCGCCGCTGCGGCCCGCCGGCTTTGCCCGCATCGACGGCAAGAAGGTCGACGTGCAGACGCGCGGCGAACTGCTCGACCAGGGCTGCGAGATCGAAGTCATCGATACCCTCGGCAACCGCGTCGTCGTGCGGCGTGTCGAGACCGCTCCTTCCTGAACGCATCCTTTCGAAGCAAACCATGATCGCAAGAGCAACTGAACTCGGCCTGGGCACGTGGGTGGTCATCGCCCTGCTGGCCCTTCTCCTTGTCCTCGTCCTGATCCTGTTCAAGTTCGTCAACCTGTGGGTGCAGGCGGTGATGACGCGGACGGAGATCAGCCTGTTTCAGCTCGTGGGCATGTCCCTTCGCAAGGTCAATCCGAGCGTGATCGTGCGCGCGATGATCAATGCGAAGATGGCAGGCGTGCCGCTCACGACCTCGCAGATCGAGGCGCACTACCTCGCAGGCGGCAATGTGATCAACGTGGTCCGCGCGCTGATCGCAGCCGATCGCGCCGCGCTCGGCCTCGACTTCAATCGCGCCGCCGCGATCGACCTCGCTGGCCGTGACGTGCTCGATGCCGTGCAGACCTGCGTCAATCCCAAGGTGATCGATTGCCCCGTCGACGGCAAGGTCGCGGCGATGGCGAAGGACGGCATTCAAGTTCTTGCGAAGGCTCGCGTGACCGTGCGCACCAACATCCAGCGCCTGGTCGGTGGCGCGACCGAGGAGACGATCATTGCGCGCGTCGGCGAGGGCATCGTCAGCACGATCGGCAGCAGCTCGTCGCACAAGGACGTGCTCGAGAACCCCGATCGCATCAGCAAGGGCGTGCTTGCGAAGGGCCTCGACGCGGGCACCGCGTTTGAGATCCTGTCGATCGACATCGCCGACGTCGACATCGGCGACAACATCGGTGCGCGTCTGCAGGCCGACCAGGCCGAAGCCGACAAGCGCGTAGCACAGGCCGCAGCCGAGAGCCGTCGCGCGATGGCTGTTGCAGCGGAGCAGGAGAACATCGCCGAGATCGCGACCAACCGCGCGAAGCTCGTTCTCGCCGAGGCCGAGGTGCCGAAGGCGATGGCCGAAGCGTTCCGCAACGGCAACCTCGGGATCATGGACTACCAGCGCATGAAGAACATCGAGGCCGACACGCGCATGCGCGGGCAGATCGCCGCTGGCGAAGAAGCGACGCAGCAGCAAGCGCGCGACCGCCGTAGCCAACCTGGCCAAGGCTGATCGCCATGCCGCAGAACCCTCTAGGCGACCTGATCGGGCGGCTTCTGCGCGAGCCGCTGGTGCTGATCCTGCTGCTGAGTTGGATCCTCGGCGGCATCGGCAAGCTCGCGCAGGCGCGCAAGAAGGCGGCGCAGCGCGCACAGCCCAATGGCGGGCTTTCTGATGTCGCAGAATCCATGCAGCGGCCCGTGTCGCAACGTCGCTCGCCTGAGGAAGTCGCCGCAGAGATGCGGCGGCTGCTCGGCATGGACCGCGCTCCCGCTGCGCAGCCAGCGCCTGCGCCTCGGCCTGTGGTTGTGCCCGCGTTGAAGAGGCCCGTGCGGCGTGAAGCGAAGGAAGGCGATCGCGGGCCCGAGCCGCTGCGCGCATCGTCGATGGGCAAGGTCGGCACGCACGTCGATCCGCACGTCGGCGAGTCCATGCAGCGCCGCAGCTCGGTGATGTCCGGCGGCGTCGCGTCGCACGAACTCGGCACGCTGGGTGGCAGGCGGGGCGCAACTGCAGCGCATGCCTCGCAGCGCGCGCGCGGCCTCGTCGACCTCTCCGACCTGTCGCGCGCGTTCGTGCTCCGCGAGGTGCTTGACCAACCGCGCGCGCTGCGTGGCTGGGATTAGGAGCTCTACCCCCGGGCGGGCCGAGGGTCTACTGCACCGCGGAATGTGACTTTGGGTGTAACCGCGCGGCGTGCTCGCGCACTTACCTCCTGCACGGCGGAGTCCGCCTTGCGAGGAGACGCCCATGCAGCTTTCGGAGTTCATTCCACCGTTCTGCCCCAACCGAACCTGCCCTGCCCAACGCTCGCCGGGCATCCGCTTCTGGACCCGCGCGGGTCATTACCAACCGCAGTGCAGATCGTTCCGCATCCCGCGCTTCCGCTGCAAGGTCTGCCGCAAGGGGTTCTCGTTCCAGACCTTCCGCATCGACTACCGAGATCTGCGGCCAGAGGTCAACACATCGCTCATGCGCCATCTCGTGAGCGGCATGAGCATGCGGCAAGCGGGCCGCATGGTCGGGCTCAACATCCATGGCGTGCAGCACAAGGCGCGGAAGCTCGCGCGGCATCTGCGCCTGCTGAATCGCAACCTCACGACTGCGATACCAGAGAACTGTGTCCTTTCGCTCGACGAGTTAGAGACGTTTGAGCACAACTCGATCCAGCCGGTCACGGTGCCGGTGGCGATCGACGACGCGAGCAAGTTTGTGATCGCGGTGGATGTGGCGCCGATTCGGCGCACGGCGAAGAAGGGCTCGAAGCGCCAACAGCGCATCGACAAGCACGAGTCCAAGCTCGGCAAGCGCGAAGACCGTGGACGCCAATCGGTGCACAAGGTGTTTGGACGGCTGCAAGCGCTGCTTGCGGGCAAGGCCGCAACGCTCGTCACCGACCAAAAGGCGTGCTATGCAACCGAGGTGCGGCGTCGCTTTGGGGAGCGCGTCATCCACTTCACGGTGAACTCCAAGGCCCCGCGAACCACGCAGAACCCGTTGTTCAGCATCAACTTGA
>CAIYFF010000124.1 GCA_903925435.1 uncultured Planctomycetota bacterium
CCGGGTCCGCGAAAGCCGACCCGGTTGCGCAATGCAGTGGTCGTTGCCGATCCGCGGACGACAAGAACCCTGCGAATGGATCGAGCGCCGCGCAGGCCCTTATTGCCGCGCAGTTCGATCATGCCTTGTCTCCGTCGAGCGCACGCTCGAAGCGACGCGCAAGGATCGAGAGCGGCACGCTCATCGCGAGATACAGCGCACAGGTCAGCAAGCCGAGTGACACGAAGCGCCCCGAAGCCGACGCGAGCATTTGGTACTGCTTGCCGAGTTCGACGACCGAGATCACCATGACGACCGCGGAGTCCTTGAACAGCGCGATGAAGTCATTCGTCGACGCCGGCAGCGAGAGTCGCAGAGCCTGAGGCAACACGACAAAGCGCAGCGACTGCGCGCCGGTCAGCCCCAACGCCAATGCCGCCTCGGTCTGCGCGCGCGGAATCGCCGCCATCGCTCCGCGATAGATCTCTGCCTCGTACGCGGCGTAGTTGAGGCCGAGTCCCACGATGCCGACGAGCCACGCGGGCATCTGCAGCGCTTCCCATTGGCCGAGGCCGTAGTAGAGGAACAGCAACTGCACCAAGACCGGCGTCCCGCGGAACGCTTCGATGTAGCAGACTGCGATCCATCGAAGCCGCCTCGGTCCGTGCGTTCGCCACAGCGCAAGGCACAAGCCCAAGCCGACGGCGATCACGAACGCAGCGCAGGAGATGGCGACGGTCTTCGCCGCGGCCAGGAGCAACAGTGTCGCTTCCGTCGCACCGCTCGACTCCGCCGCGCTCGCGTCGTTGCCAAAGCCCATAGGCCGCAGCAGCTCGATCTCTCGCTGCGCATCGTTCCACATCGCCCACTTGCGGTAGATGCGCTCCAGCTCGCCCGCGCGAAACAACCGCAGCACGCATTCGTCGAGCGCTTGCTGCAGGTCTGCCTCGCCGTTGCGCACCGCGATCGCGTAGTGGTCGCGAGCAAACGGCTCGCCCGCCAACTGCAGCTCCGGGAACAACGGCAGCTTTGCGACCGCGATCGGCAGGTCAGCCAGCAAAGCAGCGGTGCGCCCGTTCTGGACGTCGAGCAGGCTGCGCGCCGACTCGTCGTAGACGACGGGCTCCACGCCCGCTGCCGCAAGCAGCGCCTTGTGGCTCGCGGACTGCCCGAGGCAGCCAACGCGCGTGCCCACGCAATCCGCGAGCGAACGGATCGGCGAGCCGCGCTTCGTCACGAGCTGCTGCATGAAGACGTAGTAAGGCCGCGTGAAGCGCACGAGCTCGCGCCGCTCCGGCGTCGGCTCGAAGCCGTTCATCGCGAGCTCGAAGTCAAAGCGGTCGAGCCCCTGCACCAAGCTCTCCCACGGCGCCTGCACGCGCACGAACGCAACGCCGAGATCTCGGGCCATCGCCGCGGCAAGGTCGACTTCGAAGCCAATCTCGCGGCCGGGGTCCTTTGGATCCGCGAACACGAACGGCGCGCCGCCCTCCGCGTCGGATCCCCACCGCAACTCCGCGCGTTCTTGGTAGCGGAGCGGCAGCCGCGCGCTCTCCGCGACCGACTGCGCCGAGAGCAGCGCCGCGCACGACAAGGCTGCGACTAGGACACGCATCGACGCGACGTTCTACTCGTCTGCTTGCGCGCGCCAAACCACTGCAGCGCACGCTGGCGCGACCAGCAGGTTTCCCTAGGATCCCCGCCCCACAAATCCGGCAACCCCCGGACCCAAAGCCTCCCTATCGAAGTGATGCTCAAGTTCGAACAACGCATCCTGTTCATCGGCTACGGAGCGGTCGCGCAGTGCACACTGCCGATCTTGCTCAAGCACATCGACGTGCCGATCAAGAACATCACCGTCTTGGACTTCGAGGACCGGCGAGAACAGCTCGCGCCGTGGACCAAG
>CAIYFF010000125.1 GCA_903925435.1 uncultured Planctomycetota bacterium
CGATCTACAGCGCGTTGAGCCCGCCCGTCTCCGCGATCAACGGCACGATGGGCCCATCCTTTGCCGCCAAGGTGCGGTTGATGATCCGCGCCACCTCGGTCGAGCCGGTGAACGCAACACCGCCGCAACGCGCATCGCCCGTCAACATGCCGCCTTCGCACGTCGTGATGTTCTTGGTGGCGTAGAAGCTGAACGCCGTCAGGTTGCCGTGACTGCCGATCGTCTTGCCCTTGTAGGTGGCAGGCAACGCGTGCGCTGCATCCTCGACGATCCGCACATCGTGTGCGGCCGCGAGCCGTTGGATCGGGTCTAGGTCGACCGGGTGACCGGCGTAGTGGACTACGACGATCGCCTCGACATCTGGCGTCAGCTTTCGCTCGATCTCCTTCGGACTGATGTTGAGCGTGTCCGGCTCGACATCGCACAACACCGGCGTGGCGCCGACGTGCTCGATCACGTTGACCGAAGCGGCGAACGTCATCGGCGTGGTCAGCACCTTGTCACCGCGGCCGATGCCGAGCGTCGCGAGCGCAACGTGCAACCCGGCGGTGCACGAGTTCATCGCGATCGCAGCAGGCGCATCGACGCGCCGCGCGAACTCTTCTTCGAACTTCTTGGTCTTGGGCCCGGTGGTGATCCAGTCGGTGCGCAAGGTGTCGACGACTTCGGCGATCTCCTCCTCACTGATGTTGGGAGGCGAGAACGGGACGTCGCGAACAGAGAGACGTGCAGTGTCAATCGTGGTCATGGCGGTTCTTTGCGGCCCTTTCAGAGGGCGCGGTTGTCGACGAAGAACCCGAACTGGATGCGCAGGATCTGCGCGAACAGCGAGCGGGTCCAAGAAGCAGCGGTGTGCTCGACGACGATCACGTCGCCGGGCTTGATGCGCAGCGCGGAGGACTCGATGAGCCCGTTCCCGGAGATCGCAAACGTCGCAGGCACGATCGTTCCGTCTTGCGCGCGGCGGAACACGGTGGCGTAGGGCGGGTCGGCGACGATGTCGACGCCACCCGCGATCGCGATCGCTTGCATGAGGTTGTAGGTGACCTCAGGCGGGTACTCGAACGCGCCTGGCTTGTGCACGAGGCCCACCACCGTGAACGTGTCCGGCTCGTAGCGCTCGACTTCGACGACGTCGCCGCGACGCAGCGCCATGTCGGAGAACGGCACGTTGAGGCCCTTCACCGGGAGCACGACATCGCGCGTCGTGGAGTCCTCCTTGCTGCGCACGCGAATGCAGCGGGCGCCGACCACCAAGTTGCTGGACTTGAGGATGCCGCCCGCCGACGCGAGCGCGCCGTAGAGCGTGAGTTGATCGCGTCGCAGCTCGTGGACTCCAGGGCGCTCGACTGCGCCGAGCACATTCACGGCGATGCGTTCGTGCTCGACGATGCGCGCCACGATCGCAGGCTTCTGCAACAAGAAGCGCGGATGGGCCGCGTTCTGCACAACCGACTCCAGCTCGAGCAGCGTGCGGCCCTTGGCCTCCACGGTTCCCACCAGCGGGACCTCGATCGCGCCGCGTTCGTCGACGCGAGCCATGCACACTTCGAATGGCTGGGCGCTTGGCGCAGCAGCATCCGCTGCGAAGAGCGCGCGCGGCCCGCGCAACTCGACCACATCACCCGCATCGAGCCGATACGGGCCAGGCGGCGCGATGGACGCGAGCAGCGCGTCGCGATCGAGCTCTGGCTGCACGGGTCCCGCTGCTTCGAACACGCGCATCTGCGCTGCGTCGGGGAAGTAGCGAGCGGCAGAACATCCTGCGATGGCGACGCTGACGAGCAGCGAGGTGCCGATGGATCCAAGGGACAGTTTCATGCGCTTGCCTCCGTCGTGTTGCGGCCTTGCAGCGTTGCGACGCGATCCGTCGCCGCAGGAACGGTCCCCGTGGGCATCGGCCTCGCGCTCGGCGCCGGCGCCATGCGCGCTGCAGCATTGCCGCAGCCATGCAGCGCAACTCCGCCGCACACTGCGCCCACCGCGGCGAGTGCATCGATGGCGAGGATCGCATCCGAGCGGAGCGCGCGACCTGTGCGGAGCACAACGAAGGTCGTGCTGCACAGAGCAGCGCACCGTTGCGATTCGACGCGATGCGCCGTCTCCGGAACGACGACGAACACGCGGTCAAATCGTTGGAGCGCGCCTTCCAGCAACTCGGCGAACGCGTCGCCGAACAACCTTGGGTCCTGGCATTCGTGAGGGTCGCCAGCGAGCAACGACAGGCCCTCGGTCTTGCTCGGCACCGCGGCCCGAAGCGCCGTAGCGCGACCATGCAGCGCGTCAGAGAACGCGCCTTGCGTCGCCACTGTGCCAAACGGATCGATCAGCAACGTGCGATGGCCTTGCTCCGCGCAGGCCGCTGCGATCGCAATCGCAACGGAGCCTAGCCCCGGGTCCTTCGCGGCGCCTGCGACGCAGACCGCGCCCCGGCCGCCAAATCGCGCCGCAAGGCGCGCCGCAGCAACGTGCGCAGCGCCGCGCAACCGCGGATCTGCGAGCAAGCCATCGCGCATCCAGCGGGCCGCTGGCCCGAACTCGACGAGCGCCGGCTGATCGGGCGGCAGGTCCCACACTCCATGCACGCGCGGGCGCATGGCTGCGCGCAACCACGCGAAAGCGACCGCGAGCGCCACACCTGCGAGCGCAGACGCGCCGGCGACTGCGCTCGACGATTGCACGATGGACGAAGTCGTTGGCTCCGCACGCTCGTAGACCACAGCGCTTCGCGCCATGGCCGCTGTGTCGCCCACATCCGACGCCGCAGCGACCGCGCGGGCGCGTTCGTGCAGCGCATCCGCGGCGCGACGAGCGCGCGACAGCCGTGCTTCCAGCGCATTCAGTTCTGCAAGCAATGGCTCTTCATCTGCGAGCCTCCGTTCTTCGGCGCGCATGCGCTCCTCGACGCCGCGCTTGGATTGCTCCGCTGCCATAACGCGCGCCGTCGCTGCTGCAGCGATCGACACAGCCATCCGCCGCACCGACTCGCTTGCTTGCTCCCGTTCGCGCTGCGTCGCCGCTTCGGCGACCTTCGCTTCTGGGTGCTCGCTCGTGACGATCGACAGCAACTGCGCGCGACGTTGCGTGGCATCCTCGATGCGTTGGTGCATTTCGCCGAGGCGCCGCACCGCGGCATCGTCCATTCCTGGGAACGGAGCTGCCGCAAGCGGGTCTTCCGCGCGCGCACACGCTTCCGCAGCGGCTCGATCCGAGGCTGCGAGCATCGCCGCCACCTCGGCCTGTGCGAGCGCCGAAGCCAACTCCGTCAGGCGTGCGCCCGCGAGCGCTCGCCTCGACTCCACATCGACGGCAAGGCCAGGGTGCAACGTCGTGAACGCGCGCAGCTCCGCTTCGACCTTCTGTAGCTCTGCTTCGTTCCGTTCCACCTCACGCAGAATCGCGTGAAGCGCGCCATCGACGGATCCACGCTGCACCTCCATGAGACGCGCGACGTAGGAAGCGACGACTTCATTGACGAGCAGACACGCGTCGTCGATGCAGCTCGCATCCAGCGTGACCGTCAGC
>CAIYFF010000126.1 GCA_903925435.1 uncultured Planctomycetota bacterium
CGGGCAGAAGCCCGAGCGCACGCTGATCTTCTTGTCGGTGAGCGGCGAAGAACTCGGGCTCTGGGGCAGCAAGCACTACGCCGACAACCCGACGTGGCCGCTCGATCGCATCGTCGCGAACATCAACATCGACATGATCGGCCGCGCCGAGAAGTCGGGCGACGGCTGCGCGATCCAGATCACGCCGAGCAAGGACCACCCGAAGTACTCGTCGCTGGGCCGGCTCGCTGCGCAGCTCGCGCCGAAGTTCTCGGTGTCGTTCACCAGCGGCGACGCCTACTACGAGCGCAGCGACCACTACAACTTCGCGGTGAAGGGCATTCCCGTCGTCTTCCTCTGCGACGGCGAGCACCCGGACTACCACCAGGTCTCGGACCACGCGGACGCGCTCGACTACGTGAACATGGAGCGCATCGCCCGGTTGCTGTGCTGGACGGGATGGTCGGTGGCCAATCAGAAGGAGCGACCGAAGGAACTCGGCGCGCAGCAGGACTGGTGAACCAATCGCGCAGCATTTCGCGCTGACGACCCGCTCGACTCAACGCCCGCGCGTCTGCCCCTTGCGCTCCATCTGCCCGCGTTCGGTGACCGACGCGGTGTGCAGGTCGTCCTCGGTGTCCGGCTTGCCGTCTTGCCCCAGGCTGTGCACGTCGACGATGCCGTCGACGACAGAAATCGCATACGCACCGCCCCACGGATCGGTGCGCTTCCCCGTCCATTGGATCTGATCGAACGTCGGAGCGATCGAGTCGTCTTCCTGAGCAGCCACGAACTTCTTCGTTGCGCGCACGATCGAGTCCATCTCGCCCTTCGCCAATCGACGCTGCCGCCACAGTTCGCGATCGACCTTGGGATCGGGACGCTTCGTGCAGTCCCACGCGACGACCCATTCGTGATCGATCTTGGCAAAGCCAA
This sequence comes from uncultured Planctomycetota bacterium, assembly GCA_903925435.1. Lineage (GTDB taxonomy): Bacteria > Planctomycetota > UBA1135 > UBA1135 > UBA2386 > SXPK01. Next base: position 916 of record CAIYFF010000126.1, read on the forward strand.
GGTCCTTCGTCAGTCGTTGCTCCATGTGCGGCAAGTGGGCAGCGCCGTAGTAGATGCCGAGGCTGCTCCTGCCCGCTGCGATCTCGCGCTGCAGCACCTGCAGACACTTTTCGTTGCGCCCCTCGAGCAACGTCGTGCCGGTGCCTGAGCCCGCAGCCTCGAGCGCCTCCAGTTGCTGCGCCATCATCAACCGCAGTTGATGCCGGCCTTCGCCGTCGCGGAACGCCTTCGCCATGTCGACCGGCTTCTTTCGCGGAGCATCGTCGTCCTCGTCGCCTTCGTCGGCAGATTGACTCTCCGCCATTTGCTTCTGCGCTTGGAACCCGACCTGCAAGAGCATCGAGAACACGCTCTCGCCGCGCTCCGCCATCGAGTCCTCGAACTCCTCTGGCGTCATGTCGGCGTGCACAAAGTTGTCGACGCCGTAGTCGATGCCATCGAGTTGGAACTCCAACTCGAGCCCGTTCTTCAGCCCCTGCTGCAGCACCGAAACAAAGCCGCCGCGTGCTTCGCCTTTCTTGGGCCGATAGTCCTCCGGCCCCACCAATTCGTAGAGGAGGCGCTCGCACTGCGTGAACCTGCGCTGCAGCTCCGCGTAATGCGCGGCATCGGCAATGTGCACCGCACCGAACAGCGAAACCGTCACGCCCGCATCGTTGCGATAGGTCGTGATCGCGACATCGAAGTGGCCGCCAGTCTCCGCAGCAACGAAGCGCGCGAAGTCGGACGGCGTCTTGTCCTTGGCATCGGTCAGCGCAGACTGACTCGATTGCCTAGGCTTCTTCGCGGCATCGTCTTGCGCAGGTTCTTGCGCACAGACTGCA